>NZ_DAVZJY010000201.1:0-4311 GCF_052272535.1 Sutterella sp.
GAATTAGGGCTGGCGCACAACAAGCAATTAGAGCCTGCTACGCGTCAGCCCTGCCTACCGACCGCCCTGAGGCTGCCACTTCATCAAGCGCTTCTCGCACTCGGTGACGATCCGGTCGAGTACGAGCGCGCAGACCGTGAGGACGAGGATGCCCGCCATGACGGTGTTCATGTCGAAGGTCGTTTCGGCCTGCAGGATCAGGTACCCCACGCCTTCGGCCGATCCGAGGTACTCGCCGATCACCGCCGCGACGAAGGCCATGCCGACGGAGGTGTGAAGGCTCGAGAAAACCCAACTCGTCGCCGACGGCAGGTAGACGTGGCGCAGGAGCTGCCTCGGAGAAGCGCCCAACATGCGGACCGAGTTGAGGACGGTCGGGTTCACCTCGCGCACGCCCTGGTAGACGTTGAAGAAGACGATGAAGAAGACCAGCGTGAAGCCGAGCGCGATCTTCGATGCGGGCCCAAGGCCGAACCAAACGGCGAAGATCGGCGCGAGGATCACGCGGGGCATGGAGTTGAGGCCCTTGATGAAGGGGTCGGCGACGGCCGCCGCCGTGGGCGAGAGTGCGAGCCAGAGGCCGGTGGCGAGCCCCGCGGCGGTGCCGATCACGAAGGCCATCACGGTTTCATAGAGCGTCACGGCGAGGTGCCGGTAGATCTCGCCCTCGACGAACCAGTCCTTGATGCGGGCGAAGATCTCGAGCGGCTCGCCGAAGAAGAAGGCCGCCTGGTCGTCGTTCGTGAAGAAGAAGGTCGGGACGAGGCCGGGCTTGGTCATCGCCCACCAGAAGATGAAGATGGCGGCAAGAAGCCCCCACTGCCAGATGCGGATCGTCATCGCGCTCTTCGGGCTCTGCATTTTCGTGTTCTCTTGTTCGGTTCGGGAGGAAAAAAAGGGATTGGTGCGGCGCGTCTCAGACGTGTGCGCGGTGCTCGCGGTAGGACTTCAGCACCTCGCCGCGCAGCACCTCCCAGATCGCCGCATGGCAGGTGTTGAATTCCGGGAGCATGCGGATTTCGGCGACGTTTCTCGGCCGCGGGAGCGTGATCGGGAAGCTCCCGATCGGGTGCGAGGCGGGACCGGCGGACATCACGACGACGCGGTCCGAGAGCGCGATCGCCTCGTCGAGGTCATGCGTGATGAAGAGCACCGCCTTCTTCTTTTCCTGCCAGAGGTTGAGGAGTTCGTTCTCCATGAGCTGCCGCGTCTGGATGTCGAGCGCCGAGAAGGATTCGTCCATCAGGAGGATGTCCGGGTCGGCGATCATCGTCTGCGCCATGGCGACGCGCTTTCTCATGCCGCCCGAGAGTTCGTGCGGATAGCGGTCGGGGAACTTCTCGAGCCCCACGCGCGCGAGCCAGTCCATGCCGCGCTCGGCCGCCTCGTACTCCGGGACGCCGCGGAACCTCAGGCTCATCGTGACGTTCTCGAGCGCGCTCGCCCAGGGCATCAGGCTCTCGGCCTGGAACATGTAGCCCGCGCGCCGGTTGAGGCCCTTGAGGGGCTCGCCGTAGATGAGCACCTCGCCTTCGGCGGGCTTCAGGAGCCCCGCGGCGGCGTTGAGGAGCGTGGACTTGCCGCAGCCCGTCGGGCCTACGACGCTCACGAACTCGCCGTCGCCGATCGAGAAGTTCACGCCTTCGGTGGCGGTGTAGACGCCGCCCGGCACGGGGAAGCGGCAGGCGATGTTTCTGAATTCAACGGCGGGGACGGTCTCGGAGGACATGATGGAGCGGGTTCAAAGGGGACGCGGGGTCTTAAAAAAAGGGGCGGCAAAGCCTCCGCGCGCGTCGTCGGGCGCGACGAAGGCGGATGGGGCCGGCGGGATGATCAGGCCGTCTTGACGGCGTCGGTGAAGCGGTTCGTGAAGCAGGCGGAGGCGTCGAACTTGAAGTCCGCGAGCTTGGGGTTGACCGACGAGAGCGCGTGGGCCGCGGCCTCGACGCAGCCGGCGGGGAAGCGCCCGTCGGTGGACATGGAAGGACGGTTGTTGGCGAAGCACTCCGCATAGAGGGCGGGGTTGCCGAGGAAGGCCGCACGGGGAACGGACTTCATCAGGGTTTCGGGCGAGGCCTTTTCGATCACCTTGAGCGCGCGCACGACGGCGTTCGTGATGCGCTGACACGTTTCAGGGTTTTCGTTCACGAAGCGTTCGGGCGCATAGAGGCACCCGCCCACCATCGGGCCGCCGTAGAGCGCGTCGGACTCGTTGATGCGGCGCGTGTCGGTGACGATCGTGATCTCCTTTTCGTCGGTCAACTGCGTGATCACAGGATCGAGCCCGACCAAGGCGTCGATCTGCCCGGCGCGCAGCGCCGCGATCGCACCCGCACCGGTGCCCACGCCGATCACGGAGAATTCATTGGGCTTCACGCCGGCGTGCCCCATCACGAAGTTCGCGATCACGTGGGTCGAGGAGCCCGGCGCCGAGACGCCGATGCGGCGGCCCTTGAGCGCCGTCGGGTTCTTCTCGTCCTTCATCGTGGCGCGGTTCATCACGAAGACGCACTGCGGCGCGCGGTCCTGCAGCACGAAGGCCGTCATGCGCTGGCGCTTGGGCTGCATCATCAGCGTGTGCTCGAAGGCGCCCGACACGATGTCGGCTGAGCCGCCCACAACCGCCTGGAGCGACTTCGAGCCGCCCTGGAAGTCCACGACCTTCACGTCGAGCCCTTCGTCCTTGTAGAAGCCCATCCATCCGGCGAGCGCCATCGGCAGGTAGTAGTAGAGGTACTGCCCGCCCACGGCGATCGTCACGGACTTCTTCTCGGGTTCGGCGGCAAAGACCGAACGCGGGAAGGCGGTGGAGACGCCCGCGGCCGCAATGGTGCAGGCGGCGAGGAACTGACGGCGGGTGATGGCGTGGAAGAAGTCGGACGTAAACATGATGATCGTTCCTGAAAAGTGGGCGAAGAGGCCTTGAAGAGGCCTTGAATAGGCCTGGGCAGAGGCGTCGAAAGAGACGGGCGGGCGCTCCGTTGAGCTTTGCGCCGCCCTTGGGGGGCTGCTTGAGGGAGGACGGGGGTGGCGGCGCCTTCAGCGCACCGGATCCGGGTCCTCCACCCTAAGTCGCAGCGGCCAGGCGCCGGGGAACGACCGGGAACCGGAGAGGACGCACGCGGCACCCGTGCACCCGCAGGGAGCCTGAGTGCAGTTCAAGGTGCATCCAAACATTGCAGTTTCTCCAGTTTCGTTGATGAATTGCTTTGAGTTTTAAGGAAACTCACTCGGCGTAATCTCCCGCCGTGCAGTGAATACTGCACCTTTTCATGTCGTTCGGCAAGGGCCGCCCGGCTTGAGGAACCCGATTTTCTAGGCACTTCGTCCTAGTTGACCGTGGATTCGTGCAAAAGAAGGGAAAATTCTTCTTCACGCACATGCAATCAACAAAGTTTTGGTGGCTTCTTTCCATAAGCATCATCAGGTTGCAAACATTTCTTCATCGTTTTAACGGAAAATCAGATCTGCAGAATCAGAATTTCCGCGGAAAATGAAGACTTTCCCGCAGCCGCGCCGGCTCCGAGGGGCGCACCGCGCACGGCGGAACCTCTGCCCGCGCGCTCTAGGCAGTCTTCCCATCGGAGCAACCGTCTATCTCCTCCCGGCAGTGCACAAACTCCGTGCATTTAATGCGGAAAACTCCGCTCGGGAGCAGAGCTCCGGGCGAATCCGCGCGGTTGCGGACTGTTAGGCTCGAAAGCGTCTTCTCCCCCATTCCACGGAGCACCTGCCATGACCACCGCCGTCCCCGTTCTGCGGCTCGCCGCTGCGGATTCCGTTCTCATCACCGCGCGCGAACGCTTCGCCGCGGGAGAGCTTCCCGTCTTCGGCTCGGTCTTCGCCGACCGCCAGACCGCCGGCCACGGCCAGTACGGCCGCGCCTGGGAGAGCCGCGAGGGGAACGTGCACGGCGCGGTGCGACTCCCCGCCAAAGGCGTCTGGGCCTCGCCCGCGTCGGCCGCGGCCCTCGCGGCCCTCATCGCCGATGAACTCAACGCCCTCGGGTTCCTCGTCCGGCTCAAGTGGCCCAACGACCTCGTCGTGCTTCAGGGCGGCCGGCCCGCAAAGGCGGGCGGCATTCTGATCGAGGAGCGCGGGGGGCTGCTCACCGCGGGCGTAGGGCTCAACCTCAACTGGGCGCCGCCGGTCGAGACGCTCCGCGAAGGGGCGGCCCTTCCTCCGGGACGGCTTGCCGACGCGGACCCGACGGAGTCCGCTCCCGCAGCGCGCGAAGCCGACTCCTTCGTCCTCTGGAACCGGATCGTGCGCAGGATCGCGGCCGAAGACCCGGCCGCGCTTCTTCTCGAC
>NZ_DAVZJY010000202.1:0-4251 GCF_052272535.1 Sutterella sp.
GCCGCGAGGCTCAGCGAATCAAGAAGCTCCGGCCTTCAGGCCGGAGAGTGATCACCAAGTACCCGCCCGTGATGGCCGAGCTCCTGCGGCGCACCGGGTTCACCGTGGACCTGCAGTCGATGGACTGGGCGAGCCTCGTGACCCGCCGCACCAAGAGTTCGCCCACGTCCGAGGGCGGTTGGAACGCCTTCATCACGTTCTGGAATCAGGCCGACACCTTCAATCCCTTGTTCTTCGCGCCTCTCACGGGCAACGGCCTCAAGGGCTGGTTCGGGTGGACGACCGACCCGGAGCTCGAGAAGCTGAAGGACGACTTCGTGAAGACCTCCGACCCGGCGGAACGCAAAAAGATCGCCGAAGGCATTCAGCTGCGCGTGATGCTGTCGGGCGTCTACGGCATGTTGGGTGAGGCGAAGCCCATGGTGGCGCTGCGCAGCAACGTCTCGGGCCTCGTTCCCGCCCCGGTCAGCGTCTTCTGGGGGCTCAGCAAGAACTGACGCGCCAAAAGAGCGTCAACTCAGGCGCATCGGCAGAAGCCTGGTGCGGGCGGCCCCCCGACGGTACGCCGCCCGCGCCGACTCAAGGGATCCGCCCTTTGAAGGTCTGCGCCAAGACGGCGCACCCGGCGGACTGCGCCGCCTTCTCACCGTCACCCCACCGTCACCCCCGAAGCCGGGAGGTCCATATGTTCATTCTGCGAAGGCTCCTCGCCTTCATTCCGGTCATGATCATCGTCGCGCTGATCGTGTTCTTGATGCTCCACCTGTCGCCGGGCGATCCGGCGGCGGCGATTGCGGGCGACTCCGCGACGGCCGAAGACCTTGCGCGCATCCGCAGGGAGCTCGGACTCGACGACCCGATCGTGCTGCAGTTCTGGAACTGGATCACGGCGCTCTGCCAGGGCGACCTCGGGAATTCGTACTTCCTCAACCGCCCGGTTGCGCAGTTGATCGCCGACCGCGTGGGGCCGACCCTCTCGCTCGCGGGCTTCACGATCGTCCTCACGGTCGCGCTCTCGGTGCCGCTCGGCACCTACGCGGCCTACCGTCAGGGCGGCTGGGTGGACCGCGCGCTCATGGCCTTCTCGGTCCTCGGGTTCTCGATTCCCTCGTTCGTCCTGGGCTACTGCTTCGTGTGGTACTTCGGCCTCCACCTCAACGTCTTTCCCACTCAAGGGTACGTGCGCTACGACGAGAGCATCGAGGGGTGGATCGCGCACCTGATCCTCCCGGCCGTCACGCTCTCGTGCATCTACATCGCGCTCATTGCGCGCGTCACGCGCGCGTCGGTGGCCGAGGCTTTGTCGGAGGACTTCATCCGCACGGCCCGCGCAAAGGGCATCACCGAGATCGAGGTGCTGCTGCGCCACGGGCTCGCGAACGCCGCAGTGCCGATCGTCACGGTGATCGGCGTCGGGATCGCGATCCTGATCGGCGGCGTCGTCGTCACCGAGATCGTCTTCGCCATTCCGGGTCTCGGGAGCCTCACGATCGACGCGGTGATGTCGCGCGACTACCCGCTCATCCAGGGCATCACGCTCTTCTTCTCGATGCTCTACATGTTCATCAACCTCCTGATCGACCTGAGCTACACGCTCTTCGATCCGCGGATCCGCTACTGACGGGAAGGAAGGAAGCCATGCTGCGCAAAGTACTCGCCAAGGTGTTCGCCAACTGGTCCGTGCGGATCGGGGGCGGCGTGCTCCTGCTCCTCATCGCGCTCTCGGCCTTCGCGCCGTGGCTCGGCACGATCGACCCCACGATGCTCGATCCGGGGAGCCAGAACCTCCTGCCGCTCTCCACGAACGTTTTCATGACGCTCGACGGCGACGAGTTCGAACACTTCTTCCTGATGGGGTCCGATTCCCTCGGCCGCGACATCTGGAGCCGCGCGCTCTACGGCGGGCGCGTCTCGATCACGCTCGGGATCTCCGCGGCGGTTCTCGCCGTCCTCTTCGGCACGCTCTTCGGGCTCCTTTCGGGCTACTTCCGCCCGGTCGACGCCGTCGTGATGCGCGTGATGGACGGCTTCATGTCGATCCCGGCGATCCTCTTCGCGATCAGCCTGATCGCGATGTTCGGCAACAAGCTCCCGGTCGTGATCACCGCGATCGCGGTGCCGAGCATCCCCCGCATCGCGCGCCTCGTGCGCTCGGTGGTGCTCTCGGTCCGTGAGGAGCCCTACGTCGAGGCCGCGGTGGCGCTCGACACCCCCGTCTGGAAGATCCTCTGGCGGCACATTCTCCCCAACGCCACGGCGCCCCTGATCGTGCAGGGCACCTACGTCTGCGCCGAGGCGATCCTCGTGGAGGCGATTCTTTCCTTCCTCGGCGTCGGCATGCCGGTTGAGGCCGCGACCTGGGGGAACATCATGGCCGAGGGCAGAAGTCAGTTCAACGCCTTCCCGCACATGGTGCTGCTGCCGGGCGTCTTCCTGGTGCTCACCATTCTGTCCGTCAATGTTTTGGGCGACGGTCTGCGCGACACGCTCGATCCGAAGTTCTCGAAGAGGAGCGACAAATGAGCATGAGCATCTTCCCCCGCAATACCCGCCGGGAGCTGCGCCGCGAAGAGGCCCGCGCCGCGCTTGACCCGCACCGCGTGGTGCTCGAGGTCGAGGACCTCGCCGTGTCGCTCCCGCCCGGAGGCGACCGCCCGAGGGCCGTCGAACACGTCTCCTTCACCGTCCGCGCGGGCGAGGTGACGTGCCTGATCGGCGAATCGGGGTCGGGAAAGTCGGTGATCGCCTCGACCGTGATGGGGCTGCTCCCAAAGGGCCTCGCCCCGTGCGCGGGGTCCGTCAAGCTGAACGGCGGGGAGCTCATCGGCCTCCCGGCGCAGGCCTTCCGGAAGCTGCGCGGCGAGCACATGGCGATGGTTTTTCAGGAGCCGATGACCGCGCTCAATCCCGTGATGACCTGCGGCGCCCAGTTGGACGAGATGTTGAAGGCCCATGTCGAGATGCTTCCCTATGAGCGCCGCGTGCGGATCCTCGACATCCTCGAGCAGGTGAACCTTCCGGACCCCCCGCGCATCTACCGCTCCTACCCGCATCAGCTCTCGGGCGGACAGAGGCAGCGCATCGTGATCGCCATGGCGCTCATTCTGAAGCCCGACCTTCTGATCTGCGACGAACCGACGACGGCGCTCGACGTCACGACCCAGGCGGGCATCCTGAAGCTCATCCTCGAGCTCCAGCAGAAGAACGGCACGGCGGTGCTCTTCATCACGCACGACTTCGGCGTCGTTTCCGAGATCGCCGACCAGGTGGTCGTGCTCGAGCTCGGCCGCCAGATTGAAACCGGCACGGCCGAAGCCGTGCTCCAGCGCCCGCAGGAGCCCTACACCCAGAAGCTCATCAATGCGGTGCCCGAACTGAAGCCCCGCGAACGGCCGCCCGTGGACCACGGCCAGGTGCTCCTCGAAGCCGTCCGCGTCGTGAAGACCTATCGGCTCGGCGGCTTCTTCACGGGCTACGTGACCGTCGAAGCCCTGAAGGGCATTTCCTGCAGACTCTCCAAGGGCGAAACGATCGGCATCGTCGGCGAGTCGGGGTCGGGGAAGTCCACCTTCGCGCGCTCGATCGCGAGGCTCATTGAACCGACCTCGGGAGCCGTGATCGTGGGCGACGAAGACGTGGCGAGACTCCCCCCGAGGCTGCTCCACGGCTACCGACGGAAGGTGCAGGTGGTCTTCCAGGACCCGTACCGGTCGCTCGACCCGCGCATGACGGTGGGCGAATCCATCATCGAGGGGCCGGTCAACTTCGGCGTCCCCCGCGAAGAGGCCTGGCGCGAGGCCGAGCGTCTGATGAAGGTGATCCGCCTCTCGCCCGACGCCCTGAACCGCTACCCGAATCAGTTTTCGGGCGGGCAGCGCCAGCGCATTTCGATCGCGCGGGCGCTCGCCTGCAGGCCCGAGATCCTCGTCGCCGACGAAGCCGTCTCGGCGCTTGACGTTTCGGTCCAGGCCGACATCCTGAAGCTCCTCGAAGAGGTGCAGCGCAAGTTGGGGCTCGGCATCCTCTTCGTCACCCACGACCTGCGCGTCGCGAGTCAGATCTGCGACGAGGTGATCGTCGTGCGCCGCGGCGCCTGCGTCGAGTCGGGGCTCGTGAAGGACGTGTTCTTCAACCCGCAGAACGACTACACGCGCTCGCTCATTGCCGCCGCTCCGGGAAAGAACTATCCCTTCGGGCGCACGGCGCACCTCTTCTGACGCGCCGGAGACCGCGGGCGGGGCGCCTCTCCCC
>NZ_DAVZJY010000203.1:0-4173 GCF_052272535.1 Sutterella sp.
TGAGCGTTGGTCAAGTGGAGAATCCCCGTCCTTCAGGGCGGGGAGTGCGTCAAGCTTCCCCTCAACGACCTCACGCGTGAAGACCTTCGGCTTCTGCTCCTTCTGAACGACACGCAGTCCCTCACGCGCACGGCCATGACGCTCGCCTGGCTCACGCCCAAGGCGTCTCGCAGGCTCGCGCATCTGCGCGGCATTTTCGAAGACGGCCTCTTCGTGCGCTCGGGCAACTCGCTCGTGCCGACCCAGCGTATGGCCGAGCTTCTGCCCCGGGTGCAGCAGGCGACCGAGGCGATGGAGAGGCTCACCCGCGAGGACGCCTTTTCCCTGCAGTCGCTTGCCCGGACGGTAGCCTTCGAGATGGTGGACAACGCCGCGTGCGTGCTCCTCGCCCCCGTCATTCCGCTTCTGCATGCGCGGGCCCCGAGGCTCAAGATCCACATCCGGCCGACGGCCGGAATGCCGCTCGAGAATCTCTGGGACGGCTCCTCGGACCTCGTCTTCGGCTTCGACATTGATCAGGACCTCCCGGGCAACATCCGTTCGCGCAGATTGTTCTGCAGCCGCCACGTCGCGGTGGTTCGCGCCGGTCATCCGCTCACCCGGCGGGACTGCGGCGGACCCGTGTCCGCACGGGAGCTTGCCGCCCATCCGTTCGTCTCGATCTCGCTCCCGAAGTGGCGGTCCATCAACCGCAACATCGACATCGCGTGGAAGGTGCCCAACCCGAACCCGATCCTCGTGGAGACGCCGTACTTCATGTCGGTGCCTGCCGTACTTCCTCGAAAATTCGGACGCCTACGCGCTCCTGCCGCGCGAGGGCGCCCGACTGCTCGGCGAGCATCACCGGCTCTGCAGCTTTGAGACCCTTCCTGAGGAGATACGCGACTGGAATCCCCAGATCATGTGGCACGTGCGCAGCCAGGCGGACTTTCCGCTGCAGTGGATCTGCTCGGAGATTTCAAGACACTTCGCGGCGCTCTACGACGGGCGCCCGAAGTCGGCCCAGGAGGCCGCACGCAGTGCCGCCACGACCTGACGGCCGCCCGGCCGTCGCCTGACGGCGTCGCGTCATACAAAAACGCCGCGGCGGGAAGGCTCCGGGAGGAGCTTCGCCGCAGCGGCGGTTTGTGGTTTGGCGGATTCCCTCCACGGGGCGGCGCACTGAGGAGCACCGCGCCCGAAGTGGGAGTGGTCGGATATCAGTTGAAGGCCTTTTTGAGGTCAACCGGCATCGCCTGGTAGCCTGAGGTGCTCTTGAACTGGATTTCAACGGAGGGCTCCTTCGCACCCCACTTGAATTCGTTGATAAAGGGGTTCGGAGCTGACGTGAAGGCGCCGGTCTTGAGGTCGTAGTTCGCACCAGCGGTCGCCGAGTAGGCGAAGACGGAGTCCTTGTCCGCGTAGTACTCGGTAAGCGACGTCACCGGGCTGTACCACTCGTGGCCGCGGTCCTTGCCGTACTCCCAGATCTGCTCGACGGTCATCTTCTTCTGGTCGATCTTGAAGATCACCGCACGCGAGTACTTCATCTCGGGCAGAGCCGGCTGCTCCATGCCGCGCGCATCGCCGTTGTCGAAGACGGAGAGATAGAAGACGTCGGCGTTGGACTTCGAGTCGATGCGCCAGCCGGTGTGCTGCGTCCACGTCCAGTCGAAGTCGCCCTCGCACTTGGAGTTCTCGCACTTGATGGGCTTGCCGTTCTTGTCAACGGGCTTGAGGACCTTGTCGGCGAACTTCGGGCCCCAGCCGTCGGGCGATCCCATGATCCACTTCACCTGGTGGTCGCGGCCGATCTTGATGAGCGCGGACTGGTGGCGCGAGCTGATGATGATCGAGTCGTCGGTCGGGTCGTAGTCGACCGAATTGACGTGGGCCCAGTTGCGGCCCGCGCCCGCGCCGACGATGTCGCCGAAGTTGTCGGTCTTGTCGAGCTCGGCCAACTGTTCGGCCGAGATCGTCTGACCCGCCTTCGAGGCGTCGATGTTGAGGCAGACGGCGCCCTGGTCGAGGGCCTTCAGAACGTTGTTGCGGTACGGATCAAGGATGTCCCAGAGACGCCATTCATCGACAACCGTGCCGTTCTGGTCCACTTCGATGATCACGTCGCGCACCGTGCGCACGTGCTTGCCGTCCGGACGGGCGTGGTCGGCCGACGCGACGCGCAGCAGGTAGTTGCCGTTCTGCATCGGGTCCATCGCGTGCGAGTAGTCGGCGTAGCTGTCGGGCAGGCGCCGGTTGAAGATCTCGCGGCCCATCAGGTCGTACTTCACGTAGCGCTGGCCGTAGCCCCAGGTGAAGGCGCCGTCCTTGTTCTGGCGGAAGCCCATCATGATGCCGGCCTTGTAGAGGTTGTCCGGATCGTAGATGCGCGAGGGTTCCATGTACCAGCGGATCTCGCCCTTCGTGTCGTAGATGGCGTTCTGCGGGTAGCGGTTCCACTCAAGCGCGCCGCCCATGGGGTTGTTCCAAACCGCGCGCGTGGTGTTCGGGGTCGCGGCGATCATGTTGTTGATGAGGTAGAGGCGGTCGCTGAAGGCCGGATCCATCTTCTTCACGTTGGCCTTCGGGAAGACGGAAGTGACGCCCGCGTAGCCGGCGGTGGCGATGTTCGCCGGACCCGCATAGATGCGGTAGACCTCCTTCTCAACGCGCTCGCTCTTGCCTTCCGTCGTCTTCGTGTACGACACTTCAACGGTGTTGCGCCAGTCCGGATAGAGGCCGAAGACCGGGATGCCGCCGTGCGTGCGGACTTTGGCGTCGCTCACGGTGTACTCGATCTCCTGGCCGCCTTCCTTCGGCACGATGCGCACGGAGACGTCCGTGACGGTGTAGCCGCCCGAGCGGATCACGGCCGTGAGCGGCGCGATGCCATAGGGGTTGAGCATCACGGCGCCGATCTTGCCGGTGGTCGGGTAGTTGACGTGCGCGCCCGAGGCGCCGCCCATGGCGAAGGCGCCCGACGAGAGGGCGAGGGCGCCGAGGATGCCGGCGGTGAGGAGGGTGGTCCGGAACTGCATTTTCTTCTCCTGAGATTCGAGTGTTTGCCGTCTCTGCGGAGTCCCCGGGCCGTTCACGGGCCCGGAACGGGCTTCTCAGAGCTCCTTCCGTTGATCTAGGCGAAAAGTCTAGGTAGAGTGCGTTGCGCACGAAATGCCGACTTCCCAACAGGATTTTTCGAAACATGACGAAAGGCTCTTGCGAAAAGCCGATTTGGTCCGAACTCTCGCTCGGCGACCTCCTCTTCTTCCTGAGCCTCATGGAGACGCAGAACCTCACGGAAACCGCGAAGCGGGAAGGCATGAGCCTCTCGACCGCCTCGCGGATCCTCAGGAAGCTGCGCGAAGTGCTCGACGACCCGCTCTTCCTGCGCTCCTCGCCCAACCTCATCCCGACGCGGCGCGCCGCGGAGCTCGAGCCCGGCGTGCGTTCGCTCGTCACGGGCGCCCATGCGCTCGAAAAGCCCGAGGTCTTCCGCCCCGCAGGGCTCGACCGAGTCTTCCGCATCGCCGTCGCCGACAACGCCGTCTTCGCCGTCCTGCGCGGGTTCGTGAAGGACTTCTTCGCCGCCGCCCCCAAGGCGGGCATCGACTTTGTGCAGTTGAACGAGGAGCTTTTCGAGAAGCTCGCCTCGGGAGAAATCGACTGTGCGATCTACCCCTCGAGCCGCGCGGTTCCTCAGGGCGTGCACACGCTGCGGCTCTTCGAGGTCGGCTACGCGCTCTGCACTCGGCCCGACCATCCCGCGGCCCAAGCCTGGCGCGCGTCGGGCGAAATCCCCTGGAACCTCGTGCGCCGCTGCCGGAAGATCCGGGTGAGCAACCGCGGCGCGACGCACTACGAGATCTATTCGCTCGATGAGAAGACGGTCTTCGGCGAGGCGTTCCTCGAGCGGGCGGTGACGGTGCCCTTCTTTCTCGCCGTGCCGGGGCTCCTCGCGGAAACGGACTTCGTCGCGGTGCTGCCGCTGCAGACCGCGCGGATGATGGCCGAAGAGGGCAAGGTCGCCGTGATGCCGCTCCACCCGCATGACGACGGTCGCAGCCGGGAGAGCTTCTGGACGCGCCTCATCTGGCATGAGCGCCTCGAGCGCGATCCGGCGATGGTCTGGCTGCGCGGCCTCATGAAGCTCTCGACCGCCAGGGTGGGCGGCTGCGTCGATCAGGCGGATTCCTG
>NZ_DAVZJY010000204.1:0-4154 GCF_052272535.1 Sutterella sp.
CCGGAGCGGCGGGCGCCGCCTCGGCCCTAGCGCAGAACCCGGAAAATGCGACCCAGGAAGCCGCGAAGAGCGCCAAAAACGTTGTTTTTTGAAGTGAATTCTTCATGCCGAGGACCTCGAGGAAAAATTTTTCCTCCCGGGGCTTGAAATCTTTTTGACCGCCCCCATATGGGGAGTAAATGGTAGCGGAGGGGGCGTCCCCGAAGAGGAGCGCTCCGCCCGCGCACAGGTTTTCTTAAGTTGCGGACCGTCCGCCGGGAGCGTTTCGGAAGCGAAACTCCGGCCCGGGCGGCCCTCGAGATCATTTCTCAATGGAGATATCCAAGATGCAGATCCGTCCCTTGCATGACCGCGTCATCATCAAGCGCCTTGAAGCCGAAACGACGACCGCCTTCGGCATCGTCATTCCGGACACGGCCGGCGAGAAGCCCGACCAGGGTGAAGTGATCGCCGTCGGCCCGGGCAAGCGCGATGAGGCCGGCCGCATCATCACGCCGGACGTGAAGGTGGGCGACCGCGTCCTCTTCGGCAAGTACTCCGGCCAGACCGTCAAGGTCGACGGCGAAGAGCTCCTCGTCATGCGCGAGGAGGACATCATGGGCGTGCTCGAATAATTCCGCACTCTACAAACTCCGCACAGATTTTTGAAAGAAACGCTTTTCAAGGAATAAGAAATGGCTGCCAAGCAGGTTCTTTTCGGTGATGACGCCCGCTCCAAGATGGTCCGCGGCATCAATGTTCTCGCCAACGCCGTCAAGGTGACGCTCGGCCCGAAGGGCCGCAACGTCGTTCTTGAACGCTCCTTCGGCGGCCCGACGGTCACGAAGGACGGCGTCTCGGTCGCCAAGGAGATCGAGCTCAAGGACAAGTTCGAAAACATGGGCGCCGCGATGGTCCGTGAAGTCGCCTCGAAGACGAGCGACAACGCCGGCGACGGCACGACCACGGCCACGGTTCTCGCCCAGGCGATCGTCGACGAAGGCATGAAGTTCGTCGCCGCCGGCATGAACCCGATGGATCTCAAGCGCGGCATCGACAAGGCCGTCGCCGCCGCCATCGAAGAGCTCAAGAAGATATCCAAGCCCACCACGACCAACAAGGAGATCGCCCAGGTCGGCGCCATCTCCGCCAACTCGGACCACGAGATCGGCGAGATCATCTCCGAGGCGATGGACAAGGTCGGCAAGGAAGGCGTGATCACGGTTGAAGACGGCAAGAGCCTCAAGAACGAGCTCGAAGTCGTCGAAGGCATGCAGTTCGACCGCGGCTACCTCTCGCCCTACTTCATCAACCAGCCCGAGAAGCAGTCCGCCGTCCTCGACAACCCGTTCATCCTGCTCCACGACAAGAAGATCTCGAACATCCGCGAGCTTCTGCCGGTGCTCGAACAGGTTGCCAAGGCCGCTCGTCCGCTGCTCATCATCGCCGAGGACATCGACGGTGAGGCGCTCGCCACGCTCGTCGTGAACTCCATCCGCGGCATCCTCAAGGTCTGCGCCGTCAAGGCCCCGGGCTTCGGCGACCGCCGCACCGCGATGCTCGAAGACATCGCCGTCCTCACCGGCGGCACGGTCATCTCGAGCAACGTCGGCCTCTCGCTCGACAAGGCGACGCTCGCCCAGCTCGGCTCCGCCAAGAAGGTTGAGGTCTCCAAGGAGAACACCACGATCATCGACGGCGCCGGTGATGCCGCCGCGATTGAGAACCGCGTCAAGAACATCCGCACGCAGATCGAAGGCGCCACGAGCGACTACGACCGCGAGAAGCTCCAGGAACGCGTCGCCAAGCTCGCCGGCGGCGTGGCCCTCATCAAGGTCGGTGCCGCCACCGAAGTCGAGATGAAGGAGAAGAAGGCCCGCGTCGAAGACGCCCTGCACGCCACCCGCGCTGCGGTTGAGGAAGGCATCGTCCCGGGCGGCGGCGTTGCGCTCATCCGCGCCAAGCTCGCCATCAAGTCCCTCAAGGGCGAAAACGACGAGCAGAACGCCGGCATCCGCATCGTGCTGCGCGCGATGGAGGAGCCCCTGCGCCAGATCGTCGCCAACGCCGGCGACGAACCGAGCGTCGTGGTGAACACCGTCGCTCAGGGCGAAGGCAACTTCGGCTACAACGCCCAGACCGCCCAGTACGGCGATCTCGTTGAGATGGGCGTGCTCGACCCGACGAAGGTCACCCGCACGGCTCTGCAGAACGCCGCTTCGGTCGCCTCGCTCATCCTCACGACCGACTGCATGGTCGCCGACTTCCCCGTCGAGGAGAAGGGCG
Source organism: Sutterella sp. (assembly GCF_052272535.1). Classification (NCBI taxonomy): domain Bacteria; kingdom Pseudomonadati; phylum Pseudomonadota; class Betaproteobacteria; order Burkholderiales; family Sutterellaceae; genus Sutterella; species Sutterella sp. Next base: position 2,266 of record NZ_DAVZJY010000204.1, read on the forward strand.
TCCCGGCCGGCATGGACGGCATGGGCGGCATGCCCGGCATGATGTAATCAGCCGCGCATCCCAAGACTGAACGTCTGAACTGAAAAGCCCCGTCTCCCGGAAGTGGGAGGCGGGGCTTTTCTTGTTCCGTCATCGGGCCGGCCCGCGCCCCCGGGGGGCACGGACCGGGCGCTGCGGCGCGCCCGGCCGGTCAGGCCTTGAGGCCCGTGAGGACGGCGAATTCAGCGGTAGTGGACTGCTTCAAGGGGAGGTACTTCCCGTCGGCGGTGCGCACGACGCCGAAGGGCACCGAAATGCCGCAGGCGCGACGGAAGGCCTTGGAGTTGTCCCAGACCTTGACGCGCTTCTCCCAGGGCATTTCCTTCCCGCGCACGTCGAGGCCGCGGAAGTCCTTGTCCTCGAAGTGCGCCTCGTGCTCGAGGAACTTCGCCTTCGGGTCCTGCGCGGCGAGGATCGCCGCACCCTGCGGCTCGCTCCAGGGATTGAGCACCGCGACGGGGTGCCAGATGAAGGTGGCGCGCCCGAGGAAGGGCTTGAGCTGCTCGAACTGCCACTTGCACCATGGGCACTGCGTGTCGAAGGCGAGGCGCACGACCGGGCCGTCCTTCGGCCCTTCGAAGACCACGCCTTCGCCCTTTTCGGCGAGCTCGACGAAGCAGCGCTCCGCCTGGAAGTCGGTCGGGACGTCGGGCTGGTCGGGCCAGGTGCGCTTCTGCGCCTCCTTGGCGCCCACCGCAGGGATCGCCGCGGCGGCGGCGGCGCCCGCCGCGAGCATGAAGGCGCGGCGGGTGATGTTCTTCGTCATGAGGATCTCCTCCTTGTATGTTCTTCAAGGCGGCCCACACCCCCTTCCGACGGGAGCGCGGACCGCGCGCTCCGTCCATCCTATCGCCTTCGGCCGCCCGCCGCGCCCGCGCGTACGTTCGCTCGCAAGTGAGTCCCTCAAGGAAGTCCCCGCCTTGACCCGGCGACGCCCCGCGCCCGACAATACGCGCCCGAAGACGAATCCTCCCGCCCGAGAGCGGCGGACCTCCCCGGAGAAGAAACAAAGATGAAGTTCACCGAAATGCTGCAGGCGCGCTGGCGCAATCAGAACACGCTCCTCTGCGTAGGGCTCGATCCCAACCGCTCGCGCTTCCCCGAAGTGCTCGCGGACTCCCCCGACGCGGTCTACGAATTCTGCTGCGGCATCGTGGACGCCACCGCCGACCTCGTCTGCGCCTTCAAGCCGCAGATCGCCTACTTCGCCTCCGAAGGGGCCGAGGACGCTCTGAAGCGCATCATCGCCTACATCCACGCGAACCACCCGGGCATCCCGGTGATCCTCGACGCCAAGCGCGGCGACATCGGCTCGACCTGCGAGCACTACGCGCGCGAGGCCTTCGAACGCTTCGAGGCGGACTGCGTGACGCTCTCACCCTACATGGGCGAAGACACGGTCGCGCCCTACCTCGCCTGGCCCGAAAAGGGCGCGTTCCTTCTCTGCCGCACCTCCAACAAGTCGGGCGACGAACTGCAGATGCTCGACGTAGGCGGCGGCGAGCGGCTCTTCGAGCGCGTCGCGCGCCTCGTCGCCGAGAAGTGGAACCGCACGGGCGAACTCGGCCTCGTCGTGGGCGCCACCTATCCCGAGGAGCTCGCCGCCGTGCGCCGCATCGCTCCGGACATTCCGCTCCTCGTGCCGGGCGTCGGCGCGCAGGGCGGCGACGTTGAGGCGGCCGTCAAGGCCGGCATGGACACCTGCGGCGCGGGCATGGTGATCAACTCCGGACGCGCGATCCTCTACGCGAGCCGCGGCGCCGACTGGAAGGAGGCGGCGCGCGCCGCCGCGCTCGCGACCCGCGACGCGATCAACGCCGCGCGGGGCTGCTGACCGGGAGTCCGCGCCG
>NZ_DAVZJY010000205.1:0-4144 GCF_052272535.1 Sutterella sp.
CTGAGCGTTGGTCAAGTGGAGAATCCCCGTCCTTCAGGGCGGGGAGTGCGTCAATGCGGACGGAAGGCCTTTTCCTTTGCCGGATCGCGCCGGGATTCTCTTTGAGCTTCTTCTCTGAGGGGCGGTTCCGAGGCCGCCCGGAGGGAGATGCTTCTTTGAGGGATCCGGTGCTCCGCTCCTCCCGCGCCTCCCGGGAGAACCTGCGGTTCTCTTTGGGGGGAGGCTCGAGGGAGAGCCGGGACTACTCGATGCGCTCGCCGTGGGTCGCGAGGTCGAGACCCGAGAGTTCGTCGTCCGACGAGACGCGCAGACCCATGGTCTTCTTGATCACGTAGAGGATCACGAAGCTCATGATGCCGCCGTAGACCAGCGTGGCGACCACCGAGAGGGCCTGGATGCTGACCTGGGTCCACATCGCGGGGAGTTCGGAGCCCGTGACGGAGCTCGAGGCGAAGAAGCCCGTGAGGATGGCGCCCAGCATGCCGCCCACGCCGTGCACGCCGAAGGCGTCGAGCGAGTCGTCGTAGCGGAGCCGCGCCTTGACGACCGCGACCATGAAGAAGCAGACCACGCCGGCCAGGAGGCCGATGAAGAGCGCGGGGGCGGGCTCAACGAAGCCCGAAGCCGGGGTGATCGCCACGAGGCCGGCGACGGCGCCCGAGATCATGCCGAGGAGCGAGGGCTTGCCGCGGGTCTTCCATTCGGTGAACATCCACGCAACGGCGCCGGCGGCGGCCGCGATCTGCGTGACGATGATCGCCATCACGGCGCGTTCATTCGCAGCGAGCCCGGAGCCGCCGTTGAAGCCCATCCAGCCGAACCAGAGGAGGCAGGCGCCGATCATCGCGAGGGCGAGGTTCGCCGGGGCGAGGTGCTGCGTGCCGTAGCCACGGCGCGGCCCGAGCATGAGGCAGCCCACGAGGCCCGCAATGCCGGCGTTGATGTGCACGACCGTGCCGCCCGCGTAGTCAAGCGCGCCCATCTGGAAGAAGAACCCGTCCGAGGCCCAGACCCAGTGGCAGATCGGGGCGTAGACGAGAAGGCTCCAGGCCGCCATGAAGACGAGAAGCGAAGAGAACTTCATGCGTTCGGCAAACGACCCGGTGATGAGCGCGGGCGTGAGGATCGCGAAGGTCATCTGGAAGAAGACAAAGAGCATCTCCGGGATGGAGCCCGAGAGCGTGCCGATCTCAATGCCCGAGAGGAAGCTTTTCGAGAGGCCGCCCACGAAGGCCGAGCCTTCGGAGAAGGCGAGGGAGTAGCCGACCGCGTACCAGAGCAGCGTCATGACGCCGCAGATGGCGACCGACTGCGCGAGGGTCGAGAGGATGTTCTTCTTCCTCACCATGCCGGCGTAGAAGAGCGCGATGCCCGGGATGGTCATCAGCAGGACGAGGAGGCCGGCCACCATCACCCAGGCGGTGTCGGCCTTGTCGAGGACCGGGTCGGCGGCGAAGGCAGGGGCGCACAGAAGCGCCGTGCCGACGGCCGGAAGAATTCGAGTCAGGGCGTGCATTTTGCAGAAACTCCGAGAGAGGTTTTCTTTTTTGTGTTTTGTGCGGGAAGCGGCGCCGGATCAGATCGCCGCTTCGTCGGTTTCGCCCGTGCGGATGCGCACGACGTGTTCGAGTGCGGTGACGAAGATCTTGCCGTCGCCCACCTTGCCGGTGCGGGCGGACTTCAGAACGGCGTCGATCACCGTGTCGACGAGTTCGTCGGAGACGGCGACGTCGATCTGGATCTTCGGCAGAAAGTCAACGACGTACTCCGCGCCGCGGTAGAGCTCCGTGTGGCCGCGCTGTCGGCCGAAGCCCTTCACTTCAGTGACGGTGAGGCCGTGGACGCCGGCGGCGGAAAGCGCTTCGCGCACGTCGTCGAGCTTGAAGGGCTTGATGATGACGGTTACGAGCTTCATGGAGGGGATCTCCTTCGAGAAGAGTGTTGAGGTGCGTTGGGTGGGGCCGGGCCGAAGCGGCGGCGCCCGTACGGCCTATCCGAGCACGGCGCGTGCCAAAAGGCGCATGAAGACCGGGCCGGCCCCGCCCGGGCGGGGCCGCACGCGGGCCGGAGCGCCGTGGCAACCCATTGATTCCACAGACAAAGCGACTGATCGGAGTAGGAAAAGGGAATGCCGCGGATGCGGGATCCCCTGTGGGGACGGCGCCCCGCCGCGGCGTCGGGAGACAAGGGGGCCGGGCGGGGCGGTGGGAGCGGGCGCCGCCGGGGCGAGGCAGCGCACCGTGCGGGTGCGTGCACCAAATTGGTGCTCTCTGCGGCGTGCGCCCGCGCACCGCTACAATGAGGCGTCCCGCGGGAGAAGGACTCCGCAGCGGGACTCCGGGAGTGGCGGGTCGCCGCTCCGGGAGGCCAAGACGGACGGAAGCATCGGGAGGAAGCGCGATGAGCGAAGCGCCGAAGATCATCAAAAGCAAAGCGCCGGGAACGAAGATCGCGCAGCTCTTCGAGGAGGAGGACAAGTACGTCGGTCCCAACGAGCTCCCGCAGGACGAGCGCGGCTGGCCCGTGCTCGTGATCGAGCGGGTCTTTCCCTGCATGAGCAACTCCGACATCGCCGCGCGGGCGCACTTCTTCGAGGCGTACCGCAAGTTCACCGAGAAGGACTACATGGCCGGGCGCGGCATGACGATTGAAACCACCGTCCGCGACGATCCGCGCTATCCGCCCGTCTCCGTGCGCTACCAGGTGGGCGGACGCCCCCGCACCGAGCGGAGCTACGCCGAGATGGAGGCCGAGCTCGTCGCGGCCGTGAAGGCCGCCCATGCGGCCGTGGTGCGTCCGGGCCGCTGATCCCCGCCGGCCGCTTCATCCTTTCGGCGACCCCGAAATTCGCGGTCCGCGTATAGAATGAGCGCTTTTCCGGCATTCCCGCCCTGCGGAGCCGGGCTTTACTTCCCGCCACAAAGATAGAGTTCCTCATTGATGTCTGAGAGTTCGAGCGCAGCCGCTAATCCCCCGCTTCCGGCTGGAATCGAGAAGGTCGAGCGCTGCGTTTTGGAAGCGCAGCAGCTCACGCTTCCGTCGGGGGCGGCCGGTGCGCACGTGCATCCCGATGGACTCTTTCCGATGGGTCTCGGCTCGGCACTCGTCTATTCGGGCGCGCGCAAGGACGGCACGCTCCTCTTTTTCGGCCTCACCGACCGGGGTCCGAGCCTCCCCGCGCCCCGCGTGCGGTTGGAGGACGGCGGCGTGGCGAGCGCCCGCTACTTCCTCTCTCCCTTCTTTCAGCCCCGGATCGTGCGGATCGAGGTTTCAGCGGACCGCGCCCGGGCCTTGGGGCCGATCGCCCTCACGAACGATGAGGGCAAGCCCTACACGGGGCTCCCGCCCAAGGACTCGGCCGACTGCGTCGCGCTCTCGCTCGTCAACGACCGCCTCACGCCCGGGGCGCGTTCGATCGACCCCGAGGGGCTCGCCGCCGACGGCGCGGGCGGCTTCTGGGTGATGGACGAATACGGGCCCGCCTTGAGGCAGTTTTCCGGCCAGGGGGTGGAGAAGCGCGTGCTCCTGCCGGGCGCCGGGCTCCCCCACTATCTCGCGGGGCGGCCGCGGACGCTGCGCGGCCTCACCGCCGCCGACGGGCGGCTCCTCACCTTCGACCGCTCCGCCTTCGGGGTGCAGCGCTGCTTCACGCTGATTGAATCCGACCCCGCGTCGCTCTCGACCCGGTGCTTTCTCTGGCCGATCGAGCGGGAGCTCTGGAAGCGCACGTCGCGCCCGACGATCGGCGACCTCGCCCACATCGCGCCCGGGCGCTTCATCGCGATCGAGCAGGGCGACGCCAAGGGGGGCGGCAGGCTCCTGCAGCTCGTTCTCGGCGACTTCAGCAGCGCCGAAGACGTCTGCGGGCGCGATCCCGCGTCGCTCGGACGCCTGCGCCGCGGCCGGCCCGGAATGGTCCGCCGCCGCACGCTCGTCAACCTCGCGGACTTGGGTTGGAGCGCCGACAAGGCGAAGGGCGTGGCGGTGCTCCCCGACATGCAGACCGTCGCGGTGGTGAGCGACAACAACTTCGGCGCCGAAGTGCGCGTCGATGACCCGGCCTTCGCCGATGCGCCTTCGGCGGTCGACTACGTGCTCGAACCCGACGGCGGCTATTCCTTCGCCGGGAAGCCCTCGGCCGCGC
>NZ_DAVZJY010000206.1:0-4122 GCF_052272535.1 Sutterella sp.
CCCCCTACACACACATTTCTAAAACTGTGGCAATCTGTTTGTGAAATTACTTCGTATTCGACGAGAGGCGCAAACAGGTGTTAGCAACCGCATCAACAAAAAAAGCGCGAACTTTCTCGCTGTTTGCCTTCTTGCTCGATACACAATCACAAAAAGGTTCTCGTCATGAAGAAAACAGTGTTAGTCAACGCTATTCTGCTCGCTCTCGTTCCCGCCGCTTATGCTGCGACGGAACTGACCGAAACGATCAGCACCCCGGTTAAGTCGGGCGACTTTATCCTGAGTAAAGACATCGCGCTCAGCACCTCCGAAGAAACTCTTCTTGGTTCCCGAGGCAACGATGTGGTCATTGACAACGTGAAGGTCGACCTGAACGGCAACAAACTGACGCTGACTTCCACGAACGAAAGCAACTGCTACAACGGTGTTGTTGCCGGCGCGACGATCAGCGGTAAAGGCTCCGTTGTTATTAACCAGGCCAACTACGACAACGCTCTTGGCTACGGTAGCACCTCCATTGCCGCTGACAGTATCTCTATTACTTCCGCAAAGGGTTCTGCCGTTTGGAATGACAAAGGTACGCATACACTCGATGGTAACGGCAACGGGACTATTACTCTTACGAGTAAAGATGCAGGTCACGGCGTCTATGTCGCAGGTTCTGGTTCTGTGGTTATCCAGAACTTCAAGGAACTGATCATCGACAGCCAATACGTCACCGATGACGGCTACGCTATCAGCAACAATGGCGGCAATGTGACCATCAAGAACGGCGGCAAGATTACCCTGAGCACCGCTAAGCGAGGTGCAATTGCCTCCATTAATGCTCACTCATCGACTTCCATCGAAGCTGACGTTGTCGAAATCAGCAGTACCATTAATGGTCAGACTGAACTTCGCAAGACCTCCTCTATTTTTGTCGGCGCAGGTGAACTCTCTCTTACGGCCAACACTTTGACCGTCAATGTTGAAGTGGCTGATGGTCAGCCAACTGCCAATGCTATCGGCGTCACTAGTGGCAAACTCGCGCTGAATACCACGACAGCGGAAGTCAACGGCGACATCGATGCTAATAAACAGGGCGAACTTAACCTCAACGGCAATTTGGTCTTCAACGGTGAAAACGCCAACATCGGCAACCTGACCGGTGACGACGCCACCTTCACGATCACGTCTGCCGATCAGACCGTCGCTCTCACCAACAACACCACGAATCTGACGCTCGCCGCTACGGGCGAACTCAACGACAAACTTGGTGTTGAAGCCTTCGACAACATTACCCTCGATGGCACGAAGGATGGCGTTCAGCTCTACCTTGCTGAAGGTGAATCCTCGCAGAGCACGACTGCTACGCTCGACCAGGATGGCAACATCACGAACGTCGTCACGAAGAACAACACTCTTATGGACGACACGCTCTCCCTCGCCACGGGTACGGTGCTGTCTCTCAACCGCATCATGATGAACGACGTCCGTAAGCGCATGGGCGACCTCCGCTCTTCCGAAGGCAAGTCCGGTGCTTGGGCCCGCTACGACGGCGGCCGACTCTCTGGCAACGGTCTTGACAACGACTTCAACACGATTCAGGTTGGCGTTGACACGGTTCCGACCGACAACGGCATTCGCTTCGGTATTGCCGCCAACTACACGAACGGTGATGCGGACTACACGCGCGGTTCCGCTGACATGGACGCCTACGGCCTCGCCGCTTACGCCACGTGGATGGGTGATTCCGGTCTCTTCACGGACGTCGTTGCTCGTTTTGCTACCGCCAAGACGGACATGAAGATCGACGGTTCTAAGACCGCCAAGCTCGACAACGTCGTCCTCTCGCTCTCCGGCGAAGTGGGCTATCGCTACAACGTCACGAATACCTTCTTCCTTGAACCGCAGGGCGAACTCACCTACACCTACGTTGATGCCGACACGATGAAGCTCTCGACCGGCACGACGTATGAATTCGACAGCGTCAACAGCCTGATCGGTCGTCTCGGTGTTGTCGCCGGCATGGAATGCCCGAACGGCATGGGTAACGTCTACGCTCGCGTGTCGGCCGTCCATGAATTCCTCGGCGACGCTGAAATCACCGGTACGTCGACCTCCGGCCGCAGCCTCACGCAGGGCACTGACGGCAAGGACACCTGGGTCGAATTCGGTATCGGTGCGAACATCAACGTGACGCCGTCGACCTACGTTTGGGCCGACGTCGAGCGCACCGAAGGTGCCTCGCTTGACGAAGACTGGCGTGCCACGGTGGGCGTCCGCTACGCCTTCTGATGACAGTCAGACTCATTTGAAATCTTGATCTTCATTGGAGAAACCTAAAAGTCGGATAAGACGTTCATTTTCTCTCTCAAATATGGAAAAAGTCCATGAATTTTCATGGACTTTTTCCTTGACTTCAATAGTCGTGAATTTCTCTCAGACGGGTACACTCGGCGCTCGGAGCGGAGCTGAATATTTCATTCCGAGCGCCTGTTGAGCTGTATCGCTCAATTTTAGATATGCGAAGCCCGCTCCAAGGCAGCCGTGTTGAAGGTTGCCTTGAGGTTGGCTTCTGAAACCTCCACTTCCAGCCGACCAAGAATGGATTGGACGGATTTTTTGATGGGGGCAATTTGCCACTGCCCGAGAATTTTCGAGGCCGTGATTTTTCCCAACGCCTGGTGGAGATCTTCGAGCGAGACGCTCTTCTTCTCTCCGGTCGCCTCAATCTCTTCCAGGCTCGCCATGCCGAGCTGAGCACTCAGATGATTGAGAAACAGCCACGCCTCCTGTGAAGTACGACTGCGCATGTAGGAGGCCTCGAACTCCAACGTCTCGCCGTAGGTTTTGAAGAATTGCTCGATCGCCTGCCGGCGTTTGTAAATGCGGTAGACGTCTTCGCCGGAAAGATCCTTCCGGTTGGTTCGAATGGAGAAGGTCCCCATCTCCGGATGCTTCTCGTGCATGTCTTCGAAGGTCTCCAACTTCAGCTCTTCAAGGATTCCCTCCGGCAGTTCCTTGCCCTGACTGGCGAGCTTTTCCCTGCGCCGCGTGCGGGCCTCGTTGCGGGCCTGCTGACGCTCGTAGACATCCGTGACTTCGTTCGCATACAGCTGGGCATCGTAGAAAAGCCAGACCACGAAGCCCTCATGTGCGAAGGGCTTGAAATGTATGGCGCGCTTGTGAAAAGTGAACATGCCGGCATACTTGGCAGGGCTGTCGGGGGCTTCAATGTAGCGGTTGCCGCGTTTGAGCGGAATGATGTAGTTAAGCCCGCTGTCGCCGATCTGGTCGAAGCCGTCCTCGCTGCCGAACCCCTTGTCCCCGACGATGGTGTACTGATCCCCCGTCAGTCGACTTTCCTTGAGGATGTCCTTGAAAGCTGAAACGTCGGGCGTACTTCCAACATACTGCTTGTAGTAGCCGGGGATCCCGCCCTCCTCGGTAAGTGAGAAAACATACAGGAGGTTCGTCTGCGGTTTGAAGCGCATCTTGGAGTCATAGCCCAACTCCGCGAACTCCATGGATTTCGAGGATGTAATCAGTCGGTGACCGTCGAACAGGATGAAGGCATCCCGGCTGTCAAGATCTTCACGCATGAGGGCGGCGATCTTATCGCGCTGTTTTCCCAGATCTCTCAACAGGGAGGTGATGATTCCCGCCGAGAAATACACCTCAGGGAAAAGATGTCCGAGCAGGGAATTTTCGAGATGGAGCTGCAGGCGCTTGAGGCGCACGTCCTTGAAGAGACGCAGCAGCACGATGCAGTAGATCGACTGCCAGAGGTCGGGGAACGCTTTTCGAAGCCGCGCACGCAGCGCGGCAGTGCGCTCCCAGTAGTAGATCACTGACCCGACGTCGATCGTGTCGCTCAGAATGGTTTGATCAGTTTTCACCATTCTCCTTTTGCTTGGGACGAGCCCATTGACCGTGATCTTGCCAAGACACGGTCCCGACACCTTGCGGCTCCTGCGAATGGATGGGTCATAAACGTAGGAACGCTCATAAAGGTACCAGTTTCCGCTGATCTCTTTGATCTCGGTTGCGGCAGGTTTCTTGAAGTTTACGACGTACTCTGGGCGTTCTTTCATGTTAATTTGAATGCAAACCTATTAGGTATGCTATTTTAACAAAAAA
>NZ_DAVZJY010000207.1:0-4082 GCF_052272535.1 Sutterella sp.
TCCTCGAGCGTGAGGGTGAGGCGCCAACGGTCGCAGAGGGTCTTCACGATGGCGAGACCGAGGCCGGTGCCGGAGACCCCCGTGCCGAGACGCCGGTAGAAGGGCTCGAGCACCCGCGCGCGTTCGGCGGCGGGAATGCCCGGGCCGCAGTCGGAGACCGTGAGGACGGGCCGGGAGGCGTCCGCCGCGTCAAGTTTGAGTGTCACGGCCGTGCCGGAGGGCGAGTAGCGCACCGCGTTCTCGAGCAGATTCCTCAGAATCGTGAAGAGGTCGTCGAAGGCCATCGGCATCATGGGGGCGGCGCCGGCGGGGAGGTCCTCGACGCCTTCGACTTCGATCTGGATGCCGAGCTTCTCGGCCTCCCAGTAGACGGACTCAACGGCTTCCTGCACGGCGCGCAGCACGTCGGCCTTCGGCGTCTCCCCGTGCGCAGCACCGGCGGGGGCGGAGTGGGCGGCCGCGGCCTTCGCCTGAGCGCGCTTCAGGGTGAGGAGCTGGCTCACCTGCCGCACTGCGCGGTCGATTCCGGCGCGAAGCGTCTGGAGGCGCTCGCGCGCGGCGGGCGTCAAATCCTCCTTCTCGAGGCGCTCGGCCTGCAGCGACAGGGCCGCCAACGGCGAGCGCAGTTCATGCGCGGCGTCGGCGACGAAGCGGGCCTCCTGGCCACGCAGCGTTTCGACGCGCGCGAGAAGCCCGTTGAAGGAGGTGAGGAGCGGGAGAAGTTCGGAGGGAACGCCCGCCAAGGGCATGGGCGACAGGGCGTCGCCCGAGCGGTGTCCGACATCGAGGGCGAGCTGCTTCACCGGGCGCATCATCCGCCAGAGGAGCAGCCAGATCACGAACGCGAGGAGCACCGAAAGAAGCAGGAATGGGATGAGGAGGTTCACCGAGTCGAGCCACGCCTCCTTCAGGGCCGAGATCGTGCGCTCGCCCGTAACGACGTGCCGCCCGTTCACCAACGTCTGCGAGAAGACGCGGTAGCTGCGGCCGTGGAGCTCAAGCGTGTGGAAGCCGTCGCGCAGCGGGTGCGGCAGGCGGATCCTCAGCGCGCGTCCGGTCCTGTGGAGCGTGTGCACGAGGATGTCCGAGCCGGCGGGAAGCTCCGCCTCCGGGGAGTCGGGGTCGACGACGTAGCGGGCTTCAAAGTCGTCGTCGTCCATGTAGAGCGCTTCGAAGGTGCCGCCGTCGCGCCTCCCGAAGGCGATCCGCGAGCGCGAGAGGATGCCCGCCACCTCTTCGAGGCGGTCGTCCTGCGCGTCCTTCGCCTGGATGTAGGAGGCGCCGAAGATCGCGACCGAGGCCACCGCCGCGAACGCGATCACGGCCGCCGCCGCGCAGAGGCTCGCGCGAAGCGTCAGGGACGGATTGGCGGAGCGCCCCGTGCGGATCGTCCGCCTCACGTCCGTGAGGATGTCGACGAGGGCCTTGAGGTTGCTGCGCATGGATCTTGGGAATGGGTTCTGTCGGTGGAGCGGAGATCAGACCTTCGCCGCGTCGCGGCCCGGGACCATCCAGCCCAAGCCCCGGACGTTGCGGATCGCTTCGGCGCCCAACTTCTTGCGCAGGGCGTGGATCAGGTACTCGACGGCGTTGCTTTCGGGCTCTTCGCCTGCGCCGTAGATGCGGTCTTCGAGTGCACGGCGCGAGAGGATGGCGCCCGGGCGTGCGAGGAGGGCCGAGAGGAGCGCGAATTCGCGCTTCGTGAGGGGGAGCGTCTTCCCTTCAATCTCCACGGACTTCGTGTCGTCGTGAAGCGTCAGGATCCCGTTCGTGAGCGTGTTGTCCGCGGCGCCGTTGCGGCGGCGCATCACGGCGCGCATGCGCGCGAGGAGCTCGCTCATGTGGAAGGGCTTCACGAGGTAGTCGTCCGCCCCGGCGTCGAGCCCCTGCAGGCGGTCTTCGAGTGCGTCGCGGGCCGTGAGGATGATCACGGGGACGTCCTTCTTCTCGGCGCGCAGCGTCCTCAAGACCGTCATCCCGTCTACACCGGGGAGCCCGAGGTCGAGGAGCACGAGCTGGTAGGTGTTGACGGAGAGCTGCGCGAGGGCGTTGCGGCCGTTGGTGACCAACTGCACCGCGTGGGCTTCGTCGGCGAGGGCCGACTTCACGGCGTCGGCGATCATGGGATCGTCTTCAACAAGGAGGATGCGCATGGCGGTGTCCGGCGAATTGTGGAATGTTGAAGTCGATTGTAGAGGCGCGGGCTTAGGGCGCGGATAGGCCGGCCCCGGAAAGCGGGCAAGAAGAAGCCCGGCCGGGCGTCCCCGGTCGGGCTTCAGATGAGCTTTTCGCTCGAGTCCTCTTTCAGATCAGTTGCGCATTAGATCCGAAGGGAACTCTCAAGACTAATCAGAGATTAGAACTTGTGGGTCATGCCGAAGATGACTTCCGTGACCTTCTGGTCCTTGGTATTGGCTTCGGCAGCCTTGTTGTAGTCGCCGTAGATGTAGTCGGCGGCGGCGTAGACAGCGGTGCGCTTGCTCAGGTTGTAGATGTAGCCGACGGTGCCGATGTACGTGTCGAGCTCGAGCTTGTCGCCGGAAACGACATCCTGTTCGCCGTGGCCGTAGCCGAAGGCGACCTTGGCCGTGCCGCCGAGAGCGGGAACGTCAGCGCCGATGTTGAAGCCGTAGCCGTCGACGCCGTACATCTCGCCCTTGGCGTTCTTCGAGGAGGCGGGCCACTGAAGGGCGTTCTTCTTGCCCATCGAGGCGGCGTTGTCGAAGTACTGGCCGTTCATGTAGAGCTTGGCGACGCCGAAGTTGTAGTTGCCGCCGAGGGTGACGCTCAGCGAGTCGTCAGCGTAGTGCTTGCCGGCATTGACATTGAAGGAGGCGTAGTTGATGGAGTCGACGATCGCGACGACTTCAGCGGCGCCGGCCTTGTACTTGGCGCCGAGGCCGTAGTAGCGGTTGACCGTGGATTTATTCTCCGTACCGTGCTCGCCCGTGGAAAGGGTAGCCTTATCCTGCGTGTCGCCGTCCATCGAGTACTGAGCGAACACCGTGAAGCCGGCGAAGGTCGGGGTCTTGTAGGTGATCAGGTTGTCGAAGCGCGCGGCGGTGGCGCCGAAGACGGTGTTATAGCCGCCGACCGTGCCCCAACCCGTGGAGAACGGGTGGATGTTCGAACCAGCGATGCCGTAGGAACCAGCACCACCGGCGAGCTGGCCGTCGCGGCCGAAGCCGAGGTGACCGAAGCTGCCTTCAACGAAGAGGAGCGCTTCACGGCCGAAGATGCGGCTGTCGCCGTTCGCGTCGAACGTGCCGTCGTCAGCGTCGAAACCGTTTTCAAGGACGAAGCCGACCTTCGTGCCGTTGCCGATCTCTTCCGTGCCCTTGAGGCCGAAGCGGTTGCCGGCCTGCTGGCCGGTCTTCATCTGGAACTTGTCGGTGGCGGGGGAGCCGTCCGTCTTGGAATGGGCATAGGAGAAGCCGGTGTCGATCACGCCGTAGAGCGTAACGTCAGCCGCAAAAGCGGAGCCGGCAAAGGCGCCGAGAACGGCGGCGGCAGCAAGAGTCTTCTTGAACATTTTTTTCAGAGCCTTTAAAAGTTTCGGGACTGTCGTCCCGTGGCGAACCGCACGAGTGCACGCTCGAACGACCCGCAGGTCAAACAGGCGCTCTTCAGCAGCGGATTGCACGGTTGCTGCGGAAGAACCTACGGCGCGCCGAAGCGCACGCGGATCCACACCTGTTTTTCGGATCTGCACGAGTTTTAACAGACGGAGAGTATTCGGTCGTAAGCGAAAACCCGGATAAAAGACAAATTACAGAAAAAACATAAGAGAAAATGTTGCGGGATGTAGGGGATGGCATATGTGTTGCATCGACGCTACTCTTAAGTCGATCAAACTGCAAAAGAGAATCACTCGCAAATCAAGTGCAGGAAGCCTTAACCGCGTCTCCCGCGCGGGCTGCGGGAGAGGAGGCGGGGCCGCACAAAAGAAGAGCGGCCTGCGGCGGAAGGCCGGCAGAGCCGCTCGGAGGGCGGGATGTGGAACGATCACGCCTGAGGAACCGCGTCTGCGGGATCGGGCTTGAGCGAGAAGAGCACGACCTCTCCATCAACGTGGCGGCCGG
>NZ_DAVZJY010000208.1:0-4045 GCF_052272535.1 Sutterella sp.
GGGTGCGGCCGACGGGGCCGGTTGAGGAATTGCAGTGGGGTTTGCGCGAATCAGGCCTTCGGGATGCGCTTGATCGCGTCTAGGATCATCGGGACATCGTAGACGCAGCCGCGCCACGTGCCGCCCGAGAGCGACTGCAGCGCCGCCCAGAGCTTCGTGTCGTCCGGAAGATCCGGATCGGGAGCGATCTCCGGATCGGTCGCGCGGGCGTTGAGGAGCTTCGTCGCCGCTTCGAGCGGCAGCTCGCCCGTTTCGGCCGTGCCGAGGAAGTTCACGCGGCCGTGGAGGGTGCGCGTGTCGACCTCAATGTCGACGATGTCCCCGGTGCGTAGCTTCCCGATCGGGCCGCCCGCGAGGGCTTCGGGACCGACGTGGCCGATGCACGCGCCCGTCGAGACGCCCGAGAAGCGCGCGTCGGTGACGAGGGAGACGTACTTGCCGTAGGAGAGGTGCTTCAGGGAGCTCGTCACCTGGTAGGTCTCCTCCATGCCCGTGCCCGAGGGGCCGGTGCCGGCGATGATCAGGATGTCGCCCTTCTTCACCTTCTCGTGCTTGATGTCGTAGACCGCGGACTTCTCGGAGAAGTAGACCTTGCAGGGGCCCTTGTGGCGGTAGACGCCGTCGGGGTCGATCACGCTCGGGTCGATGGCGGTGGACTTGATCACGGAGCCTTCCGGAGCGATGTTGCCCACGGGGAACGTGATGGTCGAGGTGAGGCCGCGAGCCTTGGCGACCTCGGGCGACATGATGACGTCGTCCGGACTCACGTGCTCGAGCTCTTCGAGAATCGCCTTGAACTTCGCACGGCGCTCACTCTTCTCCCACCACTCGAGGTTTTCGCCGACCGTCTTGCCCGTGACGGTCATCGCGTCGAGGTGCAGGAGCCCGAGGTCGCGCAGGTGGAGCATGACCTCCGGCACGCCGCCCGCCATGAAGGCACGGACGGTGGGATGGTACTTCGGGCCGTTCGGGAGCACGTCCACGAGGCGCGGCACCGCCTGGTTGATGCGGATCCAGTCCTCGACGGCCGGGAGCTTCACGCCCGCCTGATGCGCGATCGCCGGGATGTGGAGCAGCAGGTTCGTCGAGCCGCCGAAGGCCGCATGGACCATCATGGCGTTCTCGATCGCCTTCGAGGTGATGATGTCCTTCGCGTGGATGCCGGCCTTCATGAGGGCGAGGGCCGCGCGGGCCGAAGCGCGCGCGATGTCCTCCCAGACGGGTTCTCCCGAGGGCGCGAGCGCCGAGTGCGGCAGCGCGATGCCCAGGCCTTCGGCGACCACCTGCGAAGTGCCCGCAGTGCCGAGGAACTGGCAGCCGCCGCCCGCGGACGCGCAGGCCGAGCACCCGAAGCGCCGGGCGTCGTGAAGCGACAGTTCGCCGTTGGCGAAGCGCGCGCCGATCGTCTGCACGCGGCCGTTGTCTTCACCGCCGACGGCGGGAAGGGTCGAGCCGCCCGGGACGAGCACGATCGCCTTGTCATGCTGCGAGGCGAGCGCCATCATCGTGGCGGGCAGGCCTTTGTCGCAGGTGGCGACGCCCACGACGGCCTTGACGTTGGGAAGCGACCGGATCAGACGGCGCATGACCATGCTCGCGTCGTTGCGGTACGGCAGCGAATCGAACATGCCGAGCGTGCCCTGGGTGCGGCCGTCGCAGGGATCGGAAACGTAGACCGCATAGGGAAGCGCCTTGCCGGCCTTGATTTCGTTGGCGGCGGCGCGCAGCTGCACGTCGAGTTCGTAGTGGCCCTGATGGAGCGCGAGCGCGATGGGCTTGCCGTCCGCGCCGCGGATGCCGCCCAAGGTGCTCACGAGGAGCACTTCGTCGCGGTCGAGCTCGTCAGGGTTCCAGCCGATGCCTGCGTTCATCGTCATGCCGAAGAGGTCTCCGCTCGGGCGGTTGATCAGCATGGCGGGCGTGAGCGGCAGCTCACCCTTGGGGCCCGCGGCGTGCGTGCGGACCTTGTAGATCTCTTGGTTCGCGTCGTCGTAGAAACCGGTCATTTCAATTGTCTCCTTTGAATTGATCCCGAAGTGGCGTTCCCATTCTTGGTGCGGGATCAGATAACGCCCTGCTCCTTCAGGAAGGTTTCTACGGCCTTCTTCGTTTCGTCCGAAAGCGCACGGACGGGCGGGAGCGAATAGGTGCTCATGTCGATGCCGGCGGCAAGGACGGTGGCGTACTTGATGACGCTCATGAAGGGCACTTCGAGCCCGTAGAGCGCGGGGAGCTGCACGAGCTTGCGGTCGAGTTCAACGGCCTTCTGGTAGTCGCCCTTGCGGAAGGCTTCGTAGATGCCCACCGAGAGGTCCGGGGCGAAGTTCATGCTCGCGGTGATCGAACCGTCGCCGCCGAGTTCGAGCGTGTTGAGCAGATGGTCGTCGTAGCCCGCGAAGACGGAGAAGTCCGGACGGACGGCCTTCACGGTGCGGATCATCGCGCGGATGTGGCCAACGTTGTCGATCGTCTCCTTGATGCCGACAATGTTGTCATTCGCAAGGACGAGGCGCTTGACGACCTCGGCGTTCATGTCCTGGCCGGTGAGGTCGGGGAAGTTGTAGATGAGGACCGGGAGCTTCACGGCCGAGCAGATCGCCTTGTAGTAGGCGTCGAGGTTGGGAGCCGAGACCTTCCAGTAGTAGGGATTGATCACGACGATGCCGTCGGCGCCGATCGATTCGGCGTGTTGGGCGAGCTCGACGGCTTCGCGGGTGTTGGGCGAACCCACGCCGATCAGGACGGGGACGCGGTGGGCGGCGGCTTCAACGCCCGCCTCGGCCATCTCCTTGCGCTCCTCCTTGCTCATCTGGCTGAATTCGCCGCCGGTGCCGAGGTAGAAGAGCCCATGAACGCCGTGTTCGATCAGATAGTCGGCGAGGCGCTTCGCCGCGGCGCGGTCGACGCGGCCGTCGGGCGTGAAGGTGGAGGAGACGGGAGGAATGCAGCCGCAAAACTTCTTCATTTGATTTGGCTCCAGAGGGAAGGAATGATGGAAAGACGGGACCCGGTCAGACGTTCACCACGGGCATCGGCCCGCTCCAGCCGAGACCGCGTGAGATCGCCGTCGAGCAGGATTCGAGCATCCGCAGGTACGTCGGAATGGTTTCGCGCGTGTAGACGGACGGGTTCGCCGAGAGCGAGACGGCGTAGTTGACGCGGCCTGCGAGGTCGAAGACCGGCATCGAAAGACAGACGGCTTGAGGAGCCGACTCTTCGGCGTCGATTGCCCATCCACGTTGACGCGTGAGAGCCAGCTCCTCAAGAAGGGCGCTCCGCTCGGTGATCGTTCGGGGCGTGTAGGTGACGAGCTCCAACCGGTCCACGTAGCGGCGGATCTCCTCTTCGGGCCTCCAGGCGAGGAGCGCCTTGCCGAGCCCCGTGCTGTGCAGCGAGAGCTCCTTGCCCACCCAGGACTTGTCCGTGGGCGTGGACTTCGGGCTCTCGACCTTGTCGATGTAGATCGCGTGGCGGTCCTCGAGCGTGCCGAGGTGGCAGATGAGGCCGCTCTGCATGACGAGCTCCTGCATCGGGCGCTTCGTCACTTCGAAGAGGCTCCGGCGGTGCAGAGACAGACACCCGAGCTCGTAGAGCTTGATGCCGAGCTGATACTGCCGGTTGGCGTTCTTGAAAAGCAGTCCGCACTCGACCATCACGTCGAGGAGGTTGAGCAGACTGCTCTTGGGGAGTTCGAGGTCGCGCACGAGCTGCGTGAAGCTCACGGGACCCGTGTGACCGATGTGCGTGAGCACGCGGTCGGCGCGGATGAGGGAGATGCAGCCTTTGTTCTGAGCGGCCATTTGGTTCGACTCCTTGAACTTCGTCGTTAAATCGGATTCTGTCGGAGTCCCGCAGTCACGAAAAGAGAGAGTTCAAAGTGTTGAACCGATTTTATTGGCGACGTTCCTGAAACGATGATTCCTGGAAAATCATAACTGTCGGGAAGCGGGACTAGGGAAACTACGGAGAAAAAGCGCCCGGAACGGATTTTGCCCCGGGCGCGGACGTTCGGACAAGGCGGGAGGACCGTTCGGTGAAGGCGCAC
>NZ_DAVZJY010000209.1:0-4027 GCF_052272535.1 Sutterella sp.
CGCGTAAGGACTCAGTAGGGAATCTCCGTCCTTCAGGGCGGAGAGGATGTCAATTATTGCCGAGGATCTCCTCGACGGCGTTCGCCCAGACTTCAAAGCCCGCGTCGAGCGCGCCCTCGTCGATGTCGAAGCGCGAGGTGTGGTGGCCCGACGGCCGGTCGGCGCCGATCACGAAGTACGCGGCCTTGCCGCCGTGCGCCTGCACGCGGCGCGCGAGGATCGTGCCGTCTTCGGAGCCGCCGAAGTTCATCGGATCCTGGCGGACCTTGAGGCCCTGGACCTTGAGGCCCGCGTCGGCGAGGACCTTCACGAGTTCTTCGTCGTTCACGAGGTCGACGGCCTCGCCCATCTTCTCGATGGTGTATTCGCAGCCCTGCGAGATCGCGCAGCCCTGGATGATGGCGACGGCGGAGTCGTACATGTACTGGTTGATCTCGCCCGTCTCGCCGCGCACCTCCATCTTCATGACGGCGTGCGACGGGATGACGTTGCGGCCTTCGCCGGCGTTGAGCTGGCCCACGTTGATGCGGGTCATGCCCGAGCCGTGGCGGGCGATGCCGAGAAGCTGCACGAAGGCATTGCAGGCCGCGGCCATGGCGTTGCGGCCGGCGTTGGGTTCGACGCCCGCGTGAGCCGGACGGCCCGTGTAGGTGACGTCGAGCTTCGTCGTGCAGAGGAAGCCGTAGGGCTTGATCGAGATCTCGCCCGTCTTGCACATCATCGCGATGTGCGCGCCGAGGAAGTAGTCCACGTCGTCAACGACGCCGGAGGCGGCCATGCCGGCCGCGCCGCGCACGCCTTCCTCAGCGGGCTGGAAGAGGATCTTCACGCGACCACAGAGCTCGGAGGCGTTGTCGGCGATCCAGTGCGCGACGGCAAGGCCAGTGGACATGTGAGCGTCGTGGCCGCAGGCGTGCATCAGGCCCGGACGGGTCGAGCAGAAGCCCTCCTTCGCGGGAATGTGGTCGGCTTCGGTCGACTCGGTGACGGGCACGCAGTCGATGTCGAAGCGGCAGGCAAGCGTCGGGCCGGGACGGCCCGTGTCGAGGATGCCCACGCAGCCGGTGTAGCCGCCCATCTCCTTGAGGAGCTCTTCGCAGACGCCGTTGGCGCGGGCGCGCTCGATGCCGTCGTCCACGACCTTCTGGCTGCGGCCGAGGCAGTTGTCGGGGTTGATCACCTTGGTGCCGACCAGCACTTCGTAGCCGTACTCGCGGAGCTTGCCGACGAGGAACGCGGTGGTGGTGAACTCACTCCAGCCTTCCTCAGGCATCGTGTGCAGGTGACGGCGGATGCTGATGAGCTGATCGTGATACTTGGCGGCACAAACTGACATGTTGTCGTTCTCCTTTTTGGTGGTCCTTTTTTTTCAAAACGCCGGCGCGCAGGGGCGCGCGCCGCAGCCCCGCCGGGGACACAGGCGGGGTGAGCGTCCGCCCCCATTATCGAGCCTCCCGATCAAGGTGGTACTCCCCACGTTAACACCTACCCCCTGAGTTGCTCCAAGTCAGAGAGTCCATTCACACCGGATTTCCCGAAAAATTTCCTCCTTCGCCTCATTTTCTAGCCGCAGCAAGCATTTACGCCGGATCAAGCCGGCGCCCAGCTTTTGCATCCGCATCAACTTTTGCAGTATTTCATTGGTAGTATTTTTACCCCGTCAGGCGCATCGTCGCCCTCCTCACCTTCTTCATCTCCGAGGCTCCCCATGGCTCAGACTTCCGGCTCCCAGACCGACATCGAATTCGCCGGCGCCGTCTTCGACCACGTCCGCGGCATGTCCGCCGACGTCGAGGGCGTCACCCGCCAGGGCTACAGCCCCCTTGAAACTGAAGTTCTCGACTACCTCGAGGGCATCGGCCGCGAACTCTCGCTCGAAATCCGCCGCGACGCCGCGGGCAACGTCTGGATGACGCTCCCGGGCGAAGACCGGACGCTGCCGGCCTTCGTCGCCGGCAGCCACGCCGACAGCGTCCCGCAGGGCGGCAACTACGACGGCCTCGCGGGGATCGTCGCCGCTCTGGTCGCCGCGCGCCGCATGCGGCGCGATGGCTTCACGCCCAAGCGCGACTTCACGGTCCTGATGATGCGCTGCGAGGAGTCGTCCTTCTTCGGCAAGGCCTACGTGGGCTCGCTCGGCATGATGGGCCGCCTCAAGGCGAGCGACCTCGCGCTCAAGCACCGCACCACTGGGAGGACCCTCGGCGAATACATCGCCGCCTGCGGGCTTGATCCGCAGCGACTCACGACGGGCGAGCCGGTGATCGACCCCAAGCGCATCGCCGCCTTCGTCGAGCTGCACATCGAGCAGGGTCCGACCCTCACGAGCCAGAAGACCGCCCGCACGGGCATCGTCACCGGCATCCGCGGCAACATCCGCCACAAGGAGGTCCGCGTCGCGGGCGAAACCGCCCACTCGGGCGCAGTGAACAAGGAGTACCGCCACGACGCGGTGCTCGCCGCGGCGCGCCTCCTTTCGCGCCTCGACGACAAGTGGGATGAATACCTCAGGAAGGGCGACGACCTCGTCTTCACCGTCGGCGTGATCAAGACCGCCCCGACGGCGGCGATCTCCGTCATTCCGGGCCACGTCACCTTCACGGTGGACATGCGCAGCCTCTCGGCGGACACCTGCCGGGCGTTCCACGACGAGCTCACGGCTGAAGCCGCGAAGATCGCCGAAGCGCGCGGCGTACGCTTTGAGTTCGACGCACCCCTCTTCACGGCGCCCGCCCACGTGGACGAAAAGCTCGCCGCCCGCCTCGAGGAGACGGCCAGGCGCCACGGCATCCCCGTGATGCGCCTCGCCTCGGGCGCCGGCCACGACTCCGCCGTCCTCGGCAACGCCGGCATTCCGGTCGCGATGATCTTCGTCGCCAACCAGAACGGCTCGCACAACCCGCACGAGGCGATGGAGCTCCCCGACTTCATGACGGGCGCAGAACTCCTCTGGCGCACTGCGGTGGACTTCGACGCCTGAAACCAGATTCGCAAACGGCAACTCTGGCCGTCCCTCTGTCCCGGATCCGCAGGGGCTCACCGCCCGAGCGGAGGCAATCGGTGAGGATCGGCCGGAAGGAACAACAAGAACATGGACAACCACAAGCCGAGCGTAGTCGTCGTGGACGACTTCCCGCTCTACCGCAAGGGCATCGCAGACGTGCTCACGGCCTCGGGCGCCTTTCAGGTGATCGGCCTCACGGGCGACGAGAAGACCGCGCTCTCGCTGATCGGCCTCAAGCCCGACATCGTCATCATTGACCTCGACGCCAAGGGATTTCAGCCGCTCAACCTGCTCCGCGAGCTCAAGTACCGCCAGCCCTCGTGCCGTGCGGTGATGCTCATGGGGTCGGCGAACAACTCCACGAACCTCATGCAGGCGATCCGCCTCGACGCGAACGGCTACCTGCTGCGCAACATTCCGATCGACGAGTTCCTCGACCAGATCCAGATCGTCGCTCAGGGCGGCATGGCCGCCTCGGAGAAGATCACCTCGGCCTTGGCCGAACACCTGCGCACCGGCACGATCGAGGAGTCGGAGACGAACGTCACGCAGCTCCTCACGAAGCGCGAGTTCGAAGTGCTCTGCTGCGTCGCCTCGGGACTCTCGAACCGCGAGATCGCGCAGTACCTCGACATCACCGACGGCACGGTGAAGGTGCACGTGAAGCACCTCCTCAAGAAGCTCAAGTTCCGCTCGCGCGTCGAGGCCGCCGTCTGGGCGTCCGAGCGCGACTACCGCATCCCCGAGGAGCGCCTCGCCAAGGTGGGCCTCACGGGCTCGCCGGCGGGCCGCCGCGTCTGAGCGCCCGCACGGAGCAAACCGTCCTCATCCGGAAGCGTCCGGCCGCCCTGAGAGGCGCGCCGGACGTTTTTTCGTCTTCGACGCCCCCCGGGGCCGCACATGAAGCGCGGAGCCCCGCACCCGGCCCTCCACCACCCGCCGGCACGGGACCGCCCAGCCCGCGTGCGGCGCCGTCCACCCGCCCCCCGAGCTACCGCGCGCCTCCTCACGGCCTTTGGCCGG
>NZ_DAVZJY010000210.1:0-4016 GCF_052272535.1 Sutterella sp.
GGTGGAGATCTATCGTTCGACGAAGTGACCACTTCGCCGTGCGTCAGCCCTGTCCTGCGGCGCCCCTCCGGACATGAACGCCTCGAAAAGAAGCGCGGAGGCGCTTGCAAGCGCGGGGCGCTTGAACGATAATCGCGCGTCTTCCCAGTTGGCACGTGGGCCGGCATGCCCGTCTTAAGACCTTCCCTTCATGAAGGCCGACGCGCAAGGCCGCCAGGGCGACCGACACCATAACTAGGAAAGTTCTTTCAAATGAAGCCGAACATTCATCCCGAGTACCGTCCCGTCGCTTTCATCGACCTCTCGATCAACAAGACGTTCATCATCCCCTCCGCGGTCCAGACCAAGGAGACGACGGTGATCGACGGCGTCGAGTACCCGCTCTTCAAGCTCGATACCTCGTCGGCGAGCCACCCCTTCTACACCGGCGCCCAGACCCGCATCGTCGAGGCCGGCCGCGTTGAGAAGTTCCGCGCCAAGTTCGCCGCCAAGAAGCAGGCTCTGAACAGCGCCGCCGAAGCCGCCAAGGCCAAGTAACTTCCGGCGTTCGGGCGTCCCGCGGGCCGACGGCGCTCCTCTTCGGGGAGCGCGCGCGGCCTTTCCCAACGGGACGCCGCTCTCGGCAGAGCTCCGCCCGTGCGGAGGACGCCACGTCCTCCGCTTCAGGCGGAAACAAAGAAAAGGAGAGACCCGAAACCACTTCGGGGGCTCTCCTTTTCTTTGCTTTTGCGGCTCCGCCCTTTGAATCCTCCGCACCCGACGGCTCCGTCCGTCGGGTTCATTTGAGAAGAGAGTCTTCCCGCATGCTCACGCAACGTCCCACGCCCGCATTCATGTCACAGGAGGCCGCGAGGAAGCTCCCGCGCCTCGCGCTTCTCGCGCTCCTCGCCGCCTTCATCCTGAGCGGCCTCTGGGCGCAGGACTTCTGGACGCTGCGCGACGCCGAAGCCTTCGGCATCGCCCGTGAAATGCTCTCGGGCGACGCCTCGGCGCTCCTCCTGCCGCAGATCGCGGGCGAGGCGCTCCCCTATGCCGGCCCCGCCGCCCCCTGGGCCGCGGCCTTCTTCATGAAGCTCTTCTCGGGGCTTTTGGGCGAAGTGGGCGCCTACCGCCTCACGAGCCTCTTCTGGTTCGCGCTTTCCACCGCCGCGCTCTGGTACGGCACCTGGCGGCTCGCGCGCCGCAGCGAGGCGCAGCCCGTCGCCTTCGCCTTTGGCGGCGAAGCCGAGCCCCGCCAGTACGGGCGTGCGGTCGCCGACTGCGCGGTGCTCCTCTTCGTCGCCACCTTCGGCATCTTCGCGCGGCAGCACGAACCGGTCGCCGGGACCGTGCTCCTCGCCTGCGCGTCGTGCGTCTTCTTCGGCATCGCCCTCACGCTCCGGCGCCCCGAAGCGGGCGCCTTCGTCACGGGGCTGGCGAGCGGCTTCGCCGCACTCACCACCTCGGTCGTCCCGGGGCTCTGGCTCATGGGGGGCGCGGTTCTCGTGCACGCCTTCGCGCGCACCTTCCCCGGGAGCCGCGACCGGCGCATCCTCACGCTCCTCGCGGGCGCGGCGCTCCCCGTCGTCGTCTGGCTCGGCCTCGTGCTCGCCCTCACGGGCGCCGAGGGCGAGGCGTGGCTCGCCGCCTGGGCCGCCGAAGAGGCCGAGCGCTTCGACCTCGTCGAGCCCCGCACGGTCCTCTGGATGATCCGCACGAGCCTCTGGTTCCTGCTCCCGGCCTGGCCGCTCGCCCTCTGGGCGCTCTACAGTTGGCGCCGGCAGATCGACCGCACGCAGATCCTCGTGCCCGCCGTGTTCGTCGTGACGGCGCTCTCGGCCGGGCTCTTCACCGCGCCCGCCGCGGCCGAGTCGCTCCTTCTCGCCGCCGTGCCGGGATTCGTCGTGCTCGGCGCCTTCGGTCTCATCACGCTCCGGCAGTCGCGCGAAAACCTCCTCGACTGGTTTGCGATCTCGGTCTTCAGCGTCGCCCTCGCGGCGCTCTGGCTCTACTGGTTCGCCAACCTCCTCGGCTTCCCCCCGAAGATGGCGCGCTCCATCCAGATGCTCTCCCCGGGCGTCACGGCCGAATTCGGCCTGGGGTTCGTCCTCCCCGTCCTCGCCCTCGTCCTCTGGGTGGTCTTCGTCGTCTGGCGCCTCACGCACCGTCCGATCGTCGTCTGGCGCGGCCCCTGGCTCGCCGCCTCCGGCATGACCGCCGCGGCCGTCACGCTCTGCGGCCTCTGGCACACCGCGATCGACATCAACCGCTCCTACGCCGCGCCGGCGAAGACCGCCGCGGCGGAGGCCGTCCGCATCACCGGACGCCCGGCGCCTCTCGTGGACGGCGCGGGGCTTCCTGCGGGCGTGCGCGCGCTCTTCGCCTGGTACGGTCCGGTGCGCTTCACCCGGCCGGGCGAAGCAGGCGACGTGCGGCTCGTGCGCACCCGCAGCGACGAGATCCCCGCCGACGCCGTCTCCATCGAGATCTCGCGCCCCCACACCAACGAGTCCTTCTACCTTGTTCCCGCCAACCGCCGCTGACCCCGACCCCATTCAATGACCACGAACCTCACTCCTCCCGACATCTCCTACAAGGCGCTCTTCCGGCTCGCCGGCCCGATCTTCGTCGCGAACGTCTCCATCATCGGTAGCGGCACGATCGACACGATCATGGGCGGGCAGCTCGGCCGGGACCACCTCGCCGCCATCGCGCTCGGCATCGCCGCGACGATCTCGGTCCTGATGGGGTTGGTCGGCGTGCTCCAGGGGCTCTCGCCCGTGGCGGGCCACCACTACGGCGCGCGGAAGTTCTCCGACATCGGCGTGGACATGGGCCAGGCCATGTGGCTTGTACTCGGGTTCTCGCTGATCGGCGTGCCGGTGCTGATGGCAACCGACTTCTGGATGGAATTGGGCGGCGCCGAGGGCGAGGTGCGCCGCATGGCGACCGAGTACATGTTCTGGACCGCGCTCGCTCTTCCGGGCTCGATGGCCGCACGCACCTTCATCGCGGTGAACGCCGCCGTGTCGCGCCCGCACGTGACAATGTGGGTGTCGCTCGCGATGCTCGCCCTCAAGGCGCCCCTGAACGCCGTCTTCATGTACGGGCTCTTTGGGCTCCCCGCGATGGGCGGCGGCGGCGCGGGCGTCTCGTTCTTCATCCTCACCTACCTCTCGCTCATCGCCTACTGGGTGATCTGGTCGAAGGACAAGTACTACGCGCGCATGCACGCCCCCGGATTCGTCGTGCCCCTCTGGCCGCGGCTCGCGAATCTCCTCAAGATCGGCGTGCCGATGGGGCTGTGCACCTTCTTTGAGGTCTCGAGCTTCACGCTGATGGCGATCTTCGTCTCGCGCCTCGGACCGGCGATCATGTCCGCGCACCAGATCGTCGCGAACCTCACCTCGATGTGCTACATGATGCCGCTCTCGCTCGGCATCTCCACCTCGGTGCTGATCTCGCAGTGCCTCGGCGCCCGCTGGCCCGCCGTCGCCTACGCATGCCTCAAGCGCTCGCTCAAGCTCATGGTGACGATCGCGGTGGCCGTCTCCGTCGCGCTCTTCCTCTTCCGCGGCGCCGTGGTCTGGCTCTACACGAGCGAGGTGCAGGTGCACGACCTCGCCGTGTCGCTCCTCACCTTCGGCTGCCTCTACCACGTCTTCGACGCCATGCAGTCGGTGTCGAACTTTGCGCTGCGCGGCTACCGCGTCACCACCGCGCCGATGGTGATCTACGGCGTGATGCTCTGGGGCGTGGGCCTCGGCCTCGGCTACCACTTCGCCTTCTCGGGCGCCTGGGCGGGCGGCCCCTGGGGCGTCTACGGCTTCTGGGGCGCCACTGCGGTGGGCCTCCTTCTCACGGGCATCTCGCTCACCGCCATGGCGGTCTGGGTGGGCCGGCAGTTCGCCCGCGACGAGCAGCACTCGCCCGAAGAGGTCGCCCGCGCGATTGCGGCCGCCGAAAAGACCGCCTGACACGGCCGGAGAGCGGCGCCGCCTCCTCCCCCCGCAAGAGAACGCGCTCGACGGGCGGCC
>NZ_DAVZJY010000211.1:0-3987 GCF_052272535.1 Sutterella sp.
GGCTTCCTGCGGCGGATTTCGTGAGGAGAACCACCAACGAAACATCATCGTACCGATTCGCGGATTTGAGATCGACGACATTCACCTGCTGCACGGCATCAAAGGACTGAGGTGAAGCCAAAGCGTGATTGGCGAGGTACTTCATCAGCACGGAAGGCTTCCCACCGCTTTCATACCAGTAGTTCTCAAAGCCAAGTTCAGGATATTGCAGGTAATTTAGAACGGACCATGGGCAGAACACATGTGAGGCGGCCTTCAAGTCAAAGCAGAAGCCGTCGTAGTTCTCCTGCAGCCCTCGAAGAATCTCCTCATCGCCGACTCCGTTCTCCAACGCCGCCCTGTTGATGTAGGCCCTGAAGTTTGCACGCAGCTCCTCTTCGGTCCAACCGAGCAGCGTGCCGTAGCGCGGATTGAGGGAGATGTCGTTCAGATTATTGAAGGCCGAAAAAATATTCGCACTGCTGAACTTCGTGATGCCCGTCATGAAGAAAAAACGAAGGCAGCCCTCGCACTCCTTCAATGTTTTGAAGAAGTCGTTCATTTCCTCCCTGACGACTTCGAACGCCTCCTTGTTGTCCAGATGTTCCGTCAGAGGGGCGTCGTATTCGTCGATCAGAAGAACGATGGAGTTGTCCGCCAGGCCGGAAAGCCACTCACGCAGCTGAAGGCCGAAGGGAACGGACGACCTCTCATCAAAGCAGAATCCGAGCGGCGCGAATCCGATCCTCACAAGGCTCGTGAACAGAACGTGATACTGCTCGGCCGAACGGAAGGTCGTTGCGCCGGAGAAGTCCAGCCGCACCACCGGATAGACGTCGTCGCGCCATTTTTTTCAATGTCGAGCCCGGTGAAATCCCGGAGTCCATGAGCGAACAACGATGCGAAGGTTGAGAGGAGCAGCGATTTCCCAAACCGCCGGGGCCGGGCAAGGAACACCTTGGCCCGCAGGTGGGCGAGCTCAAAAATCTGTGCAGTTTTGTCGACGTAGATTTCTCCGCTTGCCCGCAACGCGGAAAAGGTCGAGGTGCCCAAAGGCAACGGCATCAGAGGATCAGACATGGAATCACATTCAGGCGCAATAAGGTGCCCGGCGCGGTCTTCGCCGCGTTGCTCGCCGGGGGAGCGGAAGGTCGAACTACGGCGAGTGTAGCCCGTTTCTGCCTCGTCCCCTCTGAGGCACAATGAACCATCCGCCTCACGACTCCGCTCCCAGAGCGCCATGCCCCAGATTCCCCTCAGCTACCGCTACCGCATCGAACGCCGCACCGACGGCTACCACTACCGCTTCCCGGAGCTCCCGGAGGCGGACTTCGCCGCCGCGACCACCGCCGAAGGGGCGGCGGAGATGAGCGGTCGGATCACGGCGGCGCTCGCCGCGCGGATCAAGGCCGGGCGCCTTCCCGAAGAGCGGCGCGCGCATGCGGGCGAAGGCGTCGCGCGGGTGCTGCCGTCGCTCGCCGCCAAGCTCCTCTTCGTCGCGAAGTCCGAGGAGTCGGGCGCCTACCCCGCGGAGATCGCGCGGCGCCTCGGCATCACCTCGCAGGAGGCGCAGCGCCTCTATCGGCTCGAGCACGCGACGAAGATCGACGCCGTCAACGCCGCTCTCGCCGCGCTGGGCTGGCGCCTCACGCTCGGCGTCGAGCCGCTCGAAGCGGACGCAAAAAAGGCGGCGCCCGAGGAGTAGCTCCTCACGACGCCGCCCTCTGGCGGAAGGACTGAGCGGACCGCGCCCTTCAAGAAGGAAGTGCGCGGACGTTTCCGGCCCCTTAATTGCCGGCCTTCTCTTCGGCCTCGACGCGCGCGATCAGGTTCGCGGGCCCAAGGGAGTCGTAGCACTCGAACGGCTGGTGGATCCAGGGATTGTCCTCGAGGTACTCAACCGCCCAATCAGGCTTGAAGACCGAGTGGGCCTTGTGCCAGAGCACGGCCACGCGGATCTCGGTGATCTCGGGATAGCGCTTCTTGAGGTGGGCGACCACTTCCTTGATGGTCTTGCCGGAGTCGACCATGTCGTCGACGAGCAGCACGCGGCCCTTGAGCGTCGAGAGGCCCGTCATGCACTCGGCAATGTCGAGGTCGCTCTGGACGGTGCCCTTCGCCTCACGGTACGAGCTCGTCGCGAGGATCGCGAGGGGCATGTCGTAGACGCGGCTGAAGAAGTCGCCCGGGCGCATGCCGCCGCGCGAGAGGCAGATGATGCAGTCGAACTGCCAGCCGCTCTTGGCGACCTGGCACACGAGCTTTTCATTGAGGCGGATGTACTCGTCCCAGCTGTAGGTTTTGTCGGACATGGAATTTGCCGTCGATGTCGGAGGGTGGAGGGAAGAAAAAAAAACAGCAAGCGGGCGGCAAGGTTCAGCCTGCCGCCCGCTTGGGTTCAGTTTTCAGCCCGCTATTTTAGTCGGCGAAGGGATCCGTGTGAAGGATCGTCTGCGCGCGGTCCGGACCCGTGGAGACGAGCGCGATCGGAGCGCCCGCAACCTCGGAGAGGCGCGTGAGGTATTTGCGGGCGGACTCGGGGAGCTGATCCCAGTCGGTGACGCCGAAGGTGCTCTCCTTCCAGCCCGGGAACTCCTCGTAGATCGGCTCGCACTTGGCGACCGCGTCGGCGCCCGAGGGCATCACCTTGAGGACTTCGCCCTCGTAGCGGTAGCCGACGCCGAGCTTGATCGTCTCGAGGCCGTCGAGAACGTCGAGCTTCATCACGGCAAGCCCCGTGATGCCGTTGATCTGGACCGCACGGCGCAGCGCAGCGCCGTCAAACCAGCCGCAGCGGCGGGGACGCCCCGTGACGGCGCCGAACTCGTTGCCCTTCTGGCGCAGCGCCTCGCCCGTCTCGTCGAGGAGCTCGGTCGGGAAGGGACCCTCGCCGACGCGCGTGCAGTAGGCCTTCGTGATGCCGAGGACGTAGTTGAGCTTCTCGGGACCGACGCCGGCGCCCGCGCAGGCCGAACCCGCGACGGTGTTGGAGCTCGTGACGTACGGATACGTGCCGTGGTCGATGTCGAGCATCGAGCCCTGGGCGCCCTCGAAAAGGAACTGCTTGCCCGCATCCATCTCCTCGTGCAGACGCTCGGAGACGTCGGTCACCATGGGACGCAGGCGCTCGGCGTAGGCGAGCGTCTGCTTGATCACGGCTTCGGGATCGAGCGGCTCGGCGCCGAGGAACTTCTCAAGAACGAAGTTGTGGAGCTTCATCACGGCGCGGACCTGTTCGGCGAAGCGCTCGGGATGATAGAGGTCGGCGACGCGCACGGTGCGGCGGGCGACCTTGTCTTCGTAGGCCGGGCCAATGCCGCGGCCGGTCGTGCCGATCTTCTTGCTGCCGAGCGCGGCTTCGCGGGCCTGGTCGAGCGCGATGTGGTACGGCATGATGAGCGGGCAGTTGCCGGAGACGCGCAGACGCCCCTCGACGTTCGGGACGCCCACGGCGATGAGCTCATCGATTTCGCGGAAGAAGGCTTCGGGCGAGAAGACGACGCCGTTGCCGATGTAGCAGACGCTCGTCGCGTGCATGATGCCCGAGGGGATGAGGCGCAGGATGGTCTTCTTGCCGTTGATGACGAGCGTGTGGCCCGCATTGTGTCCGCCGTTGAAGCGAACCACGCCGGCGGCGCGCTCGGTAAGCCAGTCGACGATCTTGCCCTTGCCTTCGTCGCCCCACTGAGCGCCGATCACGACAACATTCTTGCCCATTTGAATACCTTTAAGAAGCTCTCACAAAAAAATCCGTCCGGACTGCGCTTTCGCAGACCGGCGCGCCCTGAAGCTTCAGGAGGGCGCGCCGCCGCCCGTACGCGCAGGCGCCTCCGCTTGGGCAGAGGAGACGCGGGCTGCACGGCAGGAACAGCCGGACACATGTAGAGAGCGGACGTCTGAGACGGCCGCGGACGCAACCGTCAAGATAGCACAGCCGGCGCCAGAAGCGCCCGAAGGCGGTCCGCGCCGGCTGTTAGCGCCGGAGGGTTACCGACGGTAAGTCACAGG
>NZ_DAVZJY010000212.1:0-3908 GCF_052272535.1 Sutterella sp.
TCGCTAACCTCGCCCTGAAGGACGGGGCTTGCGCGAGGCCTATCTTTTGGTCAAACAGCCTCCACCGACGGCTCTCGCTCACCCTCGGGCGCCTCGGCGTCCTCGAGCTCACGGGCGAGGCGCAGGTCTTCTCGGCCGAAGACGTCGCGCGCGGCAAGCCCGCGCCGGACCTTCACCTTCTCGCCTGCCGCCGCATGGGGGTGGCGCCGGAGGAGGCCCTCGTCGTGGACGACAGCGTGAGCGGCATCCGCGGCGCCCGTGCGGCCGGCATCCGCGCGGTTGGGTTTGTGCGCTACGCACACGACCGGGAGGCCGCCGCAGCAGCGCTCCGCGCGGCGGGCGCCTTCGCCGTCGTCACGAGCCTCGAGGAGGTCGGAACCATCGCTCGTACGCTCCCCACGGACGGCGGTACGCGCGGATGAGTGCGGGGGCCGCGGGCACCTCGACGAGAAGCCGGTCGGGGCCCGCCAGCCCGAGGGCCGTGGGTTCGGGGAGCTTGAGTCCTTTTTCGGCAAACCAGTCCGCCATCACGCGGCGCATGCCCGCCGCCGCCTTCCGGTCGTCGCGCCCGATCACCGAAAGCGCGGGCGAGCCGCAGGCAAGAAGCACCCCGCGGCCCGGGCGGAGCACCGCGCGGTCGCAGGGATAGACGAAGGCCGGGGCGCCGCCTTTGACACCCGGGTCGATCGTCGCCAGCACGCACCGCGCGGCGTCCGTGGGCGTCGCCGCCTGCTCGAGGGCGGGTGCCGCCGACGCCCACGACGCATTTCCGGCGCCGAGCGTCCCGAGCATGGCCTGCAGCGCCTCAAAGAGCGTCGCGCCCGTGCCCTCCATAGTCTGCTGATCGGGCGCGCTCCCGACGCTCTGGGCGCACATCACGCGCCAAACCTCTTTGTCCTTCGGCTCCACGATGAAGACCGGCAGCCGCATCTCAGTCCTCCTTTTGCGCCTTTGCGGGCGCCTGCTGCGTCTGTTGGCGGGGCCGCCCCGCCCCTGCAGAAAGGTGACGGCGGGCGGCGCCAGTGCCATGCCGTCAGTGTGCAGCACCAATGCGTCTTCTCGTGCCGCTATTGAGCACAAGAGATTGGTTGGCTATCCCTATTGGCAGCACTCAAACGCCGCCGCCCTCCTCGAGACGGCCCGCAGGTGCATGCGGGCGGCCTCAGGGAGGGCGGCGTCGGCGGAGATGCGAGTGGGTACCTACTCCGTGAGCAGTCCTGCCGCGGAGAGCTTCTCGTGGGCGGACTGCCAGAGCGCGGTGCGGCGCAGCTCGTCCAATGTGAGCGGGTCGCCGCCGTCGGGCATCAGGCGCGCGAGGCGCTCGGTGAAGGCGGCGGGCCGCTTCCAGTCGAGGAGCGCGAGGATGTCGTCGGCTTCTTCGGGGTGGTTGCAGTGGAGCACCATGTCGCAGCCCGAGACGAGCGCCCGCTCGGCGCGCTCGACGGGGGCGTCGTTCGTTCCGGCGCCCTTCATCGAGAGGTCGTCGGAGAAGACGAGGCCGGTGAAGCCGAGCGACCCGCGGAGCACCGACGTGAGGAGCTCCGGCGCGTAGGTGGCGGTCGCGCCGCCAAACCCCCGGTAGGCGACGTGGGCGGTCATCACGGAGGTGAGCTCGCCCGAGAGCGCGCGGTAGAGCGAAAGGTCTTCGAGGACGGCCTCGCGTTCGCGGTCGTCTTCGGGCATCGCGACGTGGCTGTCGGCCTGAGCCCAACCGTGACCGGGGAAGTGCTTGCCGCAGTTCGCCATGCCAGCGGCCGTGAGGCCGGCGATCAACCCGCGGGCATTGCGCGCGACCTCGGCGGGCGTAGCGCCCAACGAGCGGCTTCCGATCACGCCGGAGCGCCCGTAGTCGAGGTCGAGGACCGGCGTGAAGCTCATGTCCACGCCGCAGGCGCGCAATTCCGAAGCGAGCACGAACCCCGCGGCGAAGAGAAGCTCCGGCGCATCGTCGCCGAAGCGGCGGAACTCCGACATCGCCGGGATTTCCGTGAACCCCTCGCGGAAGCGCTGCACGCGTCCGCCCTCGTGGTCCACGCAGACGAGGATCCCGGGACGAAGCGCGTGGATCGCGCCCGTGAGGGCGAGGAGCTGGCCGGCGTTCTCGTAGTTGCGCGTGAAGAGGATCACCGCCCCCGTCATCGGATGAAGGATGCGCTCGACCTCGCGGGTGGTGAGGGTCGTGCCGGCCACGTCCACGACGACGGGGCCGAGCGCGGCGGCGCGGGCGAGCTTCGTGCGGGTGAGCATTACTTCTGCTCCCCGGCGACGGCGTCGAGAATGGCGTTGTAGCGGCGCACGGTTTCGGCGAACCCGTATTCGAGCGCCTCGGTCGTGAAGGCGTGGCCGATCGAAACTTCGAGGATGTTGCCGCAGGCTTCGAGGAGCGTCCGGAGGTTTTCAAGCGACAGGTCGTGGCCCGCGTTGACGCCGAGGCCCGCCTGAGCGGCGAGCTTCGCGCAGTCCGCATAGGGCGTCGTCACGGCGTCGGCGATCGGGGTGTTCCAGGCCGCGGCGTAGGCCTCGGTGTAGAGCTCAATGCGGTCCGCGCCCACCGCCTTCGCCCATTCGACGAAGTCGGGTTCGGGATCCATGAAGAGACTCACGCGGATGCCGAGGGACTTCGCCTCGGAGACGACCGGAGCGAGCGCTTCACGCACCGCGGGGTCGCCGAAGTCGAACCCGTGGTCGGAGGTCTTCTGTCCGACGGCGTCCGGCACGAAGGTCGCCTGGTGCGGGCGGATCTCGCGCAGGAGCGGCATCAGATTTTCGAAGGGGTTCCCTTCGATGTTGAGCTCGCACCCGGGAAAGGCGTCCACGAGGTCCTTCAAGGGCCGCAGGTCCGAAGCGCGGATGTGGCGCTCGTCGGGGCGCGGGTGCACGGTGAGCCCGTGGGCGCCCGCTTCGAGCGCGATGCGACCGAACCGGACCGGATCGGGAGCGTTGCCTTCGCGCGCGTTGCGCACGAGCGCGACCTTGTTCAAATTGACCGAAAGCTGAGTGCGGACCATTCTGAGCGGAACCTCTTCAAAAGGAAACGCGCCGCGGCGCCCGAAGCTTCCAGGGCGGCGGCGGAACCGCCCGAGAATAGCACGCGGCCTTTGCGGCCCGCCGCCCGCTTTGTAATCAAACGTCCGCGCGATCTAGAGGTGCTTGAGGTCGGCGAGCACGCGCCGCGTGGAGAGCGGCCGCTCGAGCCGCAGTTCAATCGCCTCGCGGTAGATTTCGCGCGCCGCGCGCAGGGCCTGCGGGCCCTCAAGGCGCCCGGCCAACACGTCCTCGACCTCTTCGCGCGGCCAGGTCTTGACGCCGGGGGGCGTCGCCGTCCCCTCCGCGACGCCCGCGAGGTCGCCGGTAGTGCGGAGCATGTAGCGCGGCGCCCCTGCGCCCTCGCTCACCCGCACCTCCCAGCCGCAGAGCCGGAGAAGCCCCGCTTCGAAGCGCCTCAGCGCCCGCTGCCGCTCGATCGCCTGCGCGCCGGCAAGCTCTTCGAGCGCCCGCACGTAGAGCGCGAAGAGCCCGGGGTGCGGGTCCTCGCGTCGGGTGAGCCGCAGCACGAGTTCGTTGACGTAGAAGCCCGAGAGCAGCGCCTCGCCCGAGAGGGGCGGCAGCACCCCCATCCATTCGGCCCGGGTGAGGATCTTCGCCTCCTTCCTGCCCGTCCAGGTGAGCTTCAGGGGACTGAAGGGGGTGAGGAGCCCCCGGAGGTTCGAGCCCGGGCGCTTCGCGCCCTTGGCGACCAGAAAGACGCGCCCGTGGCTGAGCGTAAGCGCGTCGGCGACGAGCGAACTTTCGCTCCAGGGACGCGCATGGAGGATGAAGGCGGGTTCGGCCGCCGGCCGCCGGGGGCGGTCGGCCGCGGGATCGGCCGCCTCGCGCGCGATCTCATCGAGAATGGCGAGCGCCGCGCG
>NZ_DAVZJY010000213.1:0-3899 GCF_052272535.1 Sutterella sp.
GGCCGGAGGCGCCGTCTGAAGCCGCCCGGGAGGGGCGCGGGGAGACTCAAGCCTCCTTCTTTTCAGGCGACGGGACGTTCGCAACGGCAAGTGAGAGCGCCTTGAGCGAGACGCTGATTTCACTCGAGAAGAAGAGCGCGGAGAGCACGATCAGGAGCGTGGCGGCCACGAGGATCACGCTTTCGAGCGCCGCGAGGTCCACGTCGAAGAAGCGGCTCCCGACGCTGACGGCGACGAGCAGCGCAGAGAGTAGCGCCGAGAGGGCGACCGAAAGCATGCCGCGGCGCAGCAGCGACGCGCGCATGTAGAGCAGGTCGATCTCCTCGTCGATCACGGTGAGCAGAGGCGAGACTTCCGACTCGAGCGTATGACGCTTCGCCATGAGCTGACGGATGCGGTTCGTCGCGTGGTTGTAGCGGTTCGTCATGCAGATCATCAGGAGGCCGACGCCGGAGATGAGCGTGATCGGGCCGAGGGCGAGGGCGAGCGACTGGTTGAATTCAGTGACGGAGAGCATTTCTCTTCCTCCTCCGTTAGTCGAGCGGCAGCGGGGACTTGCCCGGCAGGTGTTCGATCGCCATGCGCAGCGCGTTGAGCGAGATGCGCACCTCGAGGCTGAAGTAGGCCGTCGAGGCGACGATCAGGGCGAGGGCGAGGGCGAGCCAGAGGGAGGACATGGTGACGAAGTTGAGTCCCGAGAGGTGCGCGATCACGTTCGTCGCGAGGAGCAGCCCCGAGCAGACGTCCGAGAGCACGAGGCAGAGCATCGCGCGGCGCAGGTACTTGGAGCGCCGGAAGATCAGGTGGATCTCGCGGTCGATGTCGGGTTCGTTCTCATAGTCGCCCGCCTCGCGCTGCTTGAGGAGCTGGCGGACGCGGTCGGTCGTGTGGTTGTAGCGCGCAACCATGCAGAGGAGCATGAGGCCGACGCCGGAGATCATCGTGATCGGCGTGAGCGAGTTGGCGAGCATGCTGGCGAAGAAGTCCATCGCTGCCTCCCCTTACTTTTCGGCGGCGCCCGGAGCGGGCTCGGCGGCGGGGGCCTTCAGGAAGTCCGCGGTCTTCGAATGGACGATCCGGTGAAAGTCCTCGGTGTTGATGATGATCGAGACGTCGCGGCCGCCCGCGTTGAACGCGAGCTCGTCGTAGCGCGTGAAGAGCGTCGGGTCGCAGATGAGCTCGAGCTCGGGGTGGAAGCTCACGGGGGGAACGGCGCCGAAGATGCAGCCGGTGAGCTCCATCACTTCGTCGGGCGAGGCGAGCGAGGCGCGGCGGCCGCCCACGGCGGCGGCGAGCTTGGAAAGGTCGGCCTGCATGTCGGCGGGCAGCACGCCGAGGACGTGCTTCTTGACGCCGTTGCCCTTGACGGTGCAGCAGAGCGCCTTGGCGCCCTGACCGAGCTCGGTGCCGCGGATCTCCGCGACCGATTGGCTCGACTGGCCGCAGGCGGGGTGGTGGACGACGCGGAAGCGCGCGCCGCCCTCGGTGAAGAGCGTCGTGAGGCGCTCGAGGACGTTGTCGATCATGGTGGTGTCCGAGGGAAATTCTGAGGCGCGCCGTGGGATCAGGTGCGGCGGGGCCGCCTCTCGTGATTTTTAGCCGCGCTTAGAATACGCCGATTCCGCGGCGCGCAAGCGCCCGCACCGCATCTTGATGCTCAAAGGAGAAGACCTTCATGCAGCAGCACCCCGAAGGCGTCGTGCTCGCCTTCGACTTCGGCCTCGCCCGGACGGGCGTCGCGGTCGGCAACACGCTCACGCGCTCCGCGCGGGCGCTCGCGATCCTCGACGCCACCACGAACGACGCGCGCTGGCGCGGCGTCGCCGCGCTCGTCGAGGAGTGGCATCCGGCCTTCCTCGTGGTCGGCGTTCCGCGCATGGGCGACGGCACGCCGTCGACTCTGACGGCGCGCTGCGAGCGCTTCGCGCGGCAGTTGGGCGGCCGCTTCCGCCTCAAGGTCTTCACGGTGGACGAGCGCTTCTCGTCGGTCGAGGTCGCGCAGGGGCGCGAGCACATCGACGACGAGGCCGCGCGCGTCATTCTCGAGCAGTTCTTTTCCGAGTCCGCCGCGGCGGACCACCCGCAGGAGTAAAGCGGCCATGCGCTACATCGTCGGGGGCGTGAGGTTTTTCATGCTCTTCTTACTTACCATCTTCATCTTCATCGCCGCATGCTGCGTGCTGCCGTGCCTCTCCCGGCGCGGGCGCGCCTGGCTGATCAAAAACCTCGCGCCCACGATTCCCTGGGTGCTCGGCGTGAAGGTCACCGTCAAGGGGCGCGTCCCCGATGCGGGCGCGGCTGCGGGCGTGCGCGCGGACGGTCCGGGCTACCTCGTTGCCGCGAACCACATCTCCTTCATGGACATCTTCATCCTCGACTCGATCCTGCCGGTGCGCTTCATCGCGAAGAAGGAGATCGGCTCCTGGCCGGTCTTCGGCGCGATCTCGAACCACGTCGGCACGATCTACATCGACCGCTCGAGGAAGCGCGCGGTGCTCGAAGTCGCCGAAAGCATGGCCGCGGCGCTGCGTGAAGGCACGAACGTGCTCTTCTTCCCGGAGGGCACGACGGGGCCGGGCACGCGGCTGCTGCCCTTCTACGCGAACCTCTTCGCCGCGGCCGAGCCCGCCGCCGCCGATCTTCTTCCCGTCACCGTGCGCTACACGCTCAAGGGCGAGACGAGCGACATTCCCTCCTACGCGAAGCTCACGCTTTGGGAGGTCCTGAAGCGCATCGTCTTCACGCCGGGGCTCGGCGCCGAGGTGACGATCCTCGATCCGATCCCGACGGCGGGCCGCGACCGGCGCGAACTCGCGCTTGAAGCCTCCCGCGTCATGTCGGGCGCCCTCGGCTGGCCCGACGCCACCGCCCTGAAGGAGCGCGAGCGCGAGGCGCGGCTTGAGGCCGCGGGCGTGCACCACGCCGAAGCCCCCAAGGCTCCCGCGCCCTGAGCGCACCAGACGGCATTGGAATCCTGCGGCCGCCTCCGGTTCTTCGCCGGGGCGGCCGCAGACGTATTCAAAACCCCTTCGGCGTCGCCCAGCAGGGGCACTTTTCCGAAAAGACGCGGCGGTCCGAGAGCCGGATCGCGGTGAGTTCGCCTCCCCAGAGGCAGCCCGTGTCGATCGCCATCAGGTCCGGGCGGTTGATGAGCCCGAGCGTGGACCAGTGGCCGAAGCAGATGGGCGTTTCGGCGAGGACCCGGCCGGGGAAGTCGAACCACGGCATGAGGTGCGCGGGCGCGCGTCCCGCACCCTCCTTCTGGTCGAAGTCGAGGTCTGCCGTACGGCGGTCCACGAACCGCATGCGCGTGAAGCAGTTGAGGGTGGCGCGCAGCCGGTCCTCGCCCGTGAGGTCGGGGCGCCACTGCGTGGGGCCGTACATGTTCGCGAGGGCGTGCTTCCAGTCGGGGCCGGCGAGGAGCGCCTCGGCCTCGCGCGCGAGCGTGCGCGCGGTCGCGAGGTCCCAGAGCGGGTGGATGCCGGCGTGCGCGAAGGCCACGCCTTTGTGCTCGAGCATCAGGGGACGCGTGCGCACCCAGTCGATGAGTTCGTCGCGGTCGGGCGCGGCGAGGATGTCGCCGATCGTGTCGCGGCGGTGCATCGTGCCCGCGCCCGCGGCGACCGCCAGCAGATGCATGTCGTGGTTGCCGAGGATCGCCTCGGCCCGGTCACCGAGGTTCTTCACGAAGCGAAGCGTCTCGAGCGACTGCGGTCCGCGGTTGACGAGGTCGCCCACGAAGATGAGGTGCGCGTCCGCGGGGAGCATTTCGAGGAGCCCCTCGAGACTTTCGAGACACCCCTGCAGATCCCCGATGGCGAAGACTTCGCGCGACATTGCCTTTCCCCCTCGTTTCAAGCTTGATGCGGCCGGCGTGGGCGCGCTAAGCTCACGCGCGC
>NZ_DAVZJY010000214.1:0-3894 GCF_052272535.1 Sutterella sp.
CCCGCGCTGAAGGCGGCCGCCGCCGCGCAGAATTCCGCATAGGTGCGCACGCGCAGGGCGCCCGCGGCGGCGATGAGCGCGTCGAAGGCGCGGTCCTCGCCCGCGTCCGTGCCGAAGCGCCCCGCGGCGAGGCGGTCGGCGGCGTAGCCTGCGCCCGGACCGGCGCGCAGCACGACGACGGGCTTCTTCTCTGCGGCCGCGCGGAGCGCGCTGAAGAAGGCCCGTGGATCGCGCAGCGCCTCCACTTCGAGGGCGATCACGCGGGTCGCGGCGTCGCGCGCGAACCAGTCGATCAGCTCGGCCATGCCGACGTCCGCTTCGAGCCCCGTGTTGACGACGGCGCTGAAGCCGAGGCTCGCCTCGCCCGCGTGATCCATGAGACCCGTGGCGATCATCGCCGACTGCGCGAGAAGCGCGATGCCGCCCGCGGCGGGCATGCGCGGCCAGAAGCTCGCGTTCACGCCTGCGCGCGGCAGCACGAGGCCGATGGAGTTGGGGCCGATGAGGCGCGAGCCCATGCGCCGCGCGGCTTCGAGGAGCTCCGAGATCTCGATGCGGTCCGAGAGCGGCCCCTCCTCCTGCGGTGCAAAGAGCACGGCGCCGGGCGGGTTGCGCGAGAGCTTTCCGAGCGCCCGCGCCAGGTGGCGCCGTCCCACGCAGAGGATCGCGAGGTCCACCGCGCGGTCGGGCAGGGCGTCCGCGTCCGGGTAGCAGGGACGCTCGCCGATGTAGCGGTACTTCGGGTTGACGGGCCAGAGCCGTTCGATGCCCGTTGAGAGGCTCACCGAGCGCCAGACGTGGAATCCGCGGCTCTCCGGATGGCCGCTCGCGCCGATGACGGCGACGGAGCGGGGCGCAAGCAGGGCGGAAAGCGGCGGTCGGAGCATGGTCGGGCCTGAGAGAAGGGTTTGACGTAGTGTAGCCATGAAATCAACCCGTGCGCAGTGCTTGCTAAACTGAAGGATGCGGGTTCAGAAGGCCGGAAGGGCGCCTGCGGACCCGCCGAAGAATCCCTGCATGGAGGCATGATGAAGGTCGACGGCATTCCCACGAGAACCATCCGCTCGGTTGACGACGGCACGGCGATCGAGATCATCGATCAGACGCTGCTGCCCTATCAGTTCGAAAAGCGCGTGCTTTCCGACTGGCGCGACTGCGTCGAGGCGATTGAAGTGATGCGCGTGCGCGGCGCGCCGCTCATCGGCATCACCGGTGCCTGGGCGGTCGTGCTCGCGGTGAAGGAGAACCCCGAGAACGGGCCGCTCCTCAAGGCGGCCGAGCGCATCCAGAACGCGCGTCCGACCGCGGTGAACCTCGCCTGGGCCGTGCAGCGCATGCTCACGGCGCTGCTCCCCCGTGAACCCGCGCTGCGCTTCGACGCGGCCGTACGGCTCGCCGAAGAGATGACGCAGGAGGACGTGAACGTCTGCCGCGCCGTGGGCGAGGCGGGCGCGGGGTTGATCGCGGCGCTCTACCAGAAGCTGCGCCGGCCCGTGAACATCCTCACGCACTGCAACGCCGGGTGGCTCGCCACGGTGGACTACGGCACCGCGCTCGCGCCCGTGTACCTCGCCTTCGAGCGCGGAACGCCGCTGCACGTCTGGGTGGACGAGACGCGTCCGCGCAACCAGGGGCTCCTCACGGCCTGGGAGCTCGGGCAGCAGGGCGTTCCGCACACGATCATCGCCGACAACGCGGGCGGGCAGCTCATGCAGCACGGCGACGTGGACATGGTGATCGTCGGCGCGGACCGCATCACACGCCGCGGCGACGTCGCCAACAAGATCGGCACCTACCTCAAGGCGCTCGCGGCCGCCGACAACGAGGTGCCCTTCTACGTGGCCGCGCCCTCGTCCACGATCGACTGGCACCTCACCGACGGCAAGCGCGAGATTCCGATCGAGAACCGCGCGCCTTCGGAAGTGCTCACCGTGCGTGGGCTCGACCACTCGGGCCGGGCCCTCACCGTGCAGCTCGCACCTCCCGAGGAGGCGGCGGCCAATCCCGCCTTCGACGTGACGCACAACCGCTTCATCACCGGAATCATCACCGAGCGCGGCGTCTTCGCCCCGACCGAGCTCGCCCCCGCCTTCGAGGACCAGATCGCCCATGCAGGACTCTGAGCTCGAGCTGCGCCGCGCCGTCATCGAGACGGCGCGGGAGATGAACCGCCGCGGCATCAACGTCAACAAGTCGGGCAACGTCTCGGCGCGCTTCGGCGCGGGGTTCCTGATCACGCCGACGGGGATCCCCTACGAGCGGCTCGAACCCGCCGACGTGGTCTACGTCGACCTCGAGACCGGCGCGGCCCACGGGCCGCGGCTCCCGAGCTCGGAGTGGGAGATGCACGCCGAGGCATACCGCACGCGCCCCGACGCGGGCGCGGTGGCGCACTGCCACTCGTGCTTCGCGACGGCGCTCGCCTGTCAGAACATGCCCATCCCGGCCTTCCACTACATGGTGGCCGCGGCCGGGGGCGACTCGATCGAGGTGGCGCCCTACGAGACCTTCGGCACGCGCGCATTGGCGCTCGCCGCCGCGCGGGCGCTCGAGAAGCGCAATGCGTGTCTTCTGGAGCACCACGGGTCGCTCGCTCTCGGCGCAACGCTCGACAAGGCCCTGGCGCTGCTCGTCGAGGTGGAGAACCTCGCCCGGCAGTACGTGACGGTGCGCTCTTTGGGCGAGCCGCGGATCATCCCGGCCGACGAAATGGCCCGCGTCGTCGAGAAGTTCAGAACATACGGCAGACAGCCGGAGGAAAAGAAGTGAAGAAGCCCATTCCCGCGCCGGCCGCCTGGCTGCGCTGCGACGGTTCGACCGTATCGTGCACGGAGTCCGTGCGCGTGCTCGAGGAGAACTGGCACGAGCTCGCCGAGCTCCTCTCGGAGAGCTATGAGGACGCGGTGCTCCTCGGCGTCGGCAAGGCCGAGTTCAAGGCCGCGATGAAGTCGCTCATCGACCAGCTCGAGTGCGACTGGGCCGAGAAGACCGCCCCCGTGGAGTCGCGGCCGAAGGAGAAGTGACGTGAAGAGCCGTCTCTCGGGCGCCCTGTGTGCCCTTTTCGCCGCTGCGGTGCTCGCCGGGTGCGCGCATCCGCAGCTCCTCGACATGGGCGAGAGCGAGACGCAGATCGTCTCGGAGCTCGGCGCTCCCGACGCGCGCACGCAGCTCCCTGACGGCCGCGTGCGGCTCGTCTACTCCGGCCAGGGCGCCGCGCAGGAGGTCTGGTGGCTCACGCTCGACGCCGCCGGACGGCTCGAGAAGCGCGAGAACGTGCTCGACCGCGAGCACTTCGCCCTCATCCGCCCGGGCGTCTCGACCGAGGCCGACGTGCATGCGCTCTTCGGCAAGTGCGCGCAGGAGTACACCTTCGCCCTCATCGACCAGCACGCCTGGATGTACCGCTTCAAAGACGAAGGGGCCTTCGACATGGCCTGCTGGGTGCAGTTCGACGTGAAGGGCGTCGTGACGGAGGTGGGTTACACGCTCGACCCGTGGAAGGAGCGCAACTTTCCCTTCAACTTCTGACCCCGGCCACCACGCGCCGACGGGAGACGACGTGAGCGACCTCGACCGAATCAAACGCGCCGCCGAAGGGCGGTGGCCCGAGATCTTCGCCGCCGCCGGGATGGATCCCGCGCACTTCGAGCGGGAGAACCGCCCGTGCCCCCTCTGCGGCGGGCGGGACCGCTTCAGCTTCTTCAAGAAGGAGGAGCAGGGCCGGTGGTTCTGCCGCGGCTGCGGCTGGGGCGACGGCATCGAGCTCGTGCGCAAGTTCACGCACCGCACGTTCCCCGAGACGCTCCGGTGGCTCGAGTCCCATCTCGGCCTGCCGCCCGAGGAGCGCCGGACGCCGGGCGTGCGTGCGCACGCGGAGGATCCGGAGGCGCGCCG
>NZ_DAVZJY010000215.1:0-3884 GCF_052272535.1 Sutterella sp.
TTCGAGCCCGCGGGCCGGCCGCAGGCCGGGCACCGTTTTGGCACGGGGCCGAGCTCCACGATGAGCTCACCCTCCTCAACGGGCACCATGCGGCGCGTCTGCGCAAAGTCCGCCGTCTTCAGGACGCGCTTCACGACGCCGTCGATCGGCGCGCAGACGGCCTTCTCCTGCTTCATGATCGAGACGTTGAAGAGCTCCTGGCCCTTCTTGACGATGTCGCCGGGCGCCACGTGCACGATCCAGAGGTCCGCGCGCCGGGGGCTTGCGACCTCACCCGGGACGTTCGGGTCGGCGCGCACGACGCCCGACTTCTTCGCCGATCCGCTCCCCAACTTCACGTCGGTCGTGAGGATCTCGCTGTCCAAAACGTAGCGCACGGTTGAGACGCCCTCGTCCGTCATCGGGTCGATCGAAAGAAGCCGCATCTGGTGGGGCTTGCCGTCGGTGCTCGAGAAGTTGAGGGACTGACCGGCCGAAAGGCCCTCGAACCACACGTCGAGCGGGAGGTTGTTCGGGTCGCCGAACTTCCCGCGGAAGTCGATCGTCTTGAGGGCGTCGGCCGGGTGGTTGAGGTACATCACGAGCTCTTCGTCCGTGGCGTCGCGCCCGATCGTGCGTTCGAGTGCGCGCTTCTCCGCTTCGATCGGCGCGGGCAGGAGGGACACGAGGGGCGACGCTTCGACGCGGGAGGCGAGCGCCTCGCGCCACTTCGGCCCGAAGGCGGATTCGTAGACCCAGTCGTCGGGGAATCCGAGCGGCAGGCGCCCGAACTTCCCGAGAAGAAGGTTCCGGAAGGCTTCGTTGCAGTCCTGATAGATCGTGAGCCGCTCGGCCTTCTCGGCTTCGGTGAGGCCGGACTTCTTCACGCCCGCCGAGCGGACGGCGGCGAGCAGCCGCTCCACCGCGGGCATGCCGCCCCGCTTGAAGGCGCCGGTCACGGCGAGGAAGGCCGTGTTCCAGGTGATCTGCGAACCGGGCGTCACGTCGTGGTAGCGCACGATGCGGCGCGTGCACTCGAGGAATTCGAGCATGAAGGG
Source organism: Sutterella sp. (assembly GCF_052272535.1). NCBI lineage: Bacteria > Pseudomonadati > Pseudomonadota > Betaproteobacteria > Burkholderiales > Sutterellaceae > Sutterella > Sutterella sp. The sequence continues at coordinate 1,038 of NZ_DAVZJY010000215.1, forward strand.
CAGGAGTTGGATATAGCCCTGCTTCACCGCGCCCTCCTGGGAGGACGAGGTGGCGCCGCCCGGCATCTGGTAGCGCGTCACTTCGTAGTCCACGCCCTGGAAGTAGGGCGAGCAGTAGCGGTCGAAGTAGGGCATCAACTGCTTCGCGACGAAGTTCGCCTTCGAGACCGCCTCGCGGTTGACGAGGGGCTTCATGCCGAGCTCGTCCTCGAGGTAGGCGGCGAGCGAAAGGAGGTCGCCCTGGCCGTAGCTGCGCACCGTCGCGCCCAACCCCGCGTCGAGGATTTCGCAGCCGGCCTGCGCGGCCGCGGCGCAGGCGGGCAGGAAGAGCCCGTCCGTGGCGTGGCGGTGGTAGTGGAGGACGAGGTCGGGCCAGCGGGCCTTGAGCGAGCGCACGAGCGCCGTCATGAAGGCGGGCGAGCACACGCCCGCCATGTCCTTGAGGCCGAGGATGATGTTCTTCGACGCTTCGCGTTCGGTGAGGCCCGTGACGCGCGCGGTCATGCGCAGAATCGACTCGGCCGCGTCCATGCAGTACCCGACGTCGAACCACGGGGCGCGCGAGAGCGCGATCGCCGGCTCGAAGATCTTCCCGGGGTGCGAGAGCACGACCTCGGCCAAGGGCTCCATGTTCTCGGCTTCGTTCAGAAAGTCGAAGCACCGCACGACGTCGTAGTGCTCGCAGATCTTCTCGCCCGTGAGCCGCATGAGGTTCTTGGGCTGCGGCGAATAGCCGAGGACGTTCGTGGAACGCACGAGGAGCTGCTTCAGGGTCTTCGGCGCAAAGGCGTTCCATTCGCGCGCCTCGCTCCAGGGGTAGGTCATGTTGGCGAGCATCGCGACGTGGAAGTGCGCGCCGCCGCCGTTTTCAATCGAAAAAAGCCCGACGTTGTCGAGGTAGGGGCCGATCAGCCTGTCCTCGGCGAGGCGCAGCCGGTTGCCGTGGTTCGACTGCGTCATGTCGCGGCAGGTCGTGTCGGTGAAGTGCACGCGGCCCGTGTCGCGGATGAAGGAGAGCACCGACGCGCGTCCGTCCTGCGGATAGGGCGAAGGCGACCGGCGCACCGCTTCGGAGAGCTCCGGGAGCACCGGCGCGAGGCGCCCGAGCTTCGGGGTCGTGCGTGAGCGGTAGGCGCCCAAGGAGACGTACGGGTTGAAGCCCCGCGCGGAGATCTCGGCGACCAACTTCGCCAAGCGCTCGCTCTCGGGCGCGAGGTCCGTGTAGCGCAGGAGCTCCGGGTGGTCCTTCACGAACGTGGTCGTCACCTCGCCCGCCTGGAAGAGCGGATGGCCGATCACGCGGCGCAGAAAGGGAATCGTGGTCTTGGGGCCGCCGATCACGTACTCCTGCAGCGCACGGGTCATGACGCCGAGGGTCTTCTGCCAGTCGCGGGCGTAGGTGATGAGAAGCGCGCCGGCGGAGTCGTAGTTGGGCGGGAAGGCGTAGCCCGCAGAGAGGTTCGAGTCGAGGCGCACGCCCGGGCCGCCCGGCGACACGTAGCGCGTGATGAGCCCGGAATTCGGCGTGAAGCCGTCCTGCGGGTCCTCGAGATTGACGCGGACCTGCAGCGCATGGAAGGCGGGCTTCACGGTCTCTTCGGTGAAGCGCAGAGTCGAGCCGAAGGCGATCGCGATCTGCTCCTCGACGAGGTCCACGCCGTAGCGGCTCTCGGTGATGCCGTGCTCGACCTGCAGGCGCGTGTTCACCTCGATCATGTAGGGCGTGCCCTCGTCGGTGACGAGGAATTCGACCGTCGCGACCGAATGGTAGTTGACGGCGAGGACGAGCTTCTTGGCGTAGCTCTTCAGGCGCGTGCGGAGCTCCGGCGTCATGCCCCGCCAGGGCGAGGGCGTCGTCTCGAGGAGCTTCTGGTTGTTGCGCTGCACCGTGCAGTCGCGTTCGTCGAAGGCGAAGACGTTTCCCCAGTGGTCGGCGATCACCTGGATTTCGATGTGGTGCACCTTCGGGAGGTACTTCTCGACGAAGAGCCGCGGGTTCCCGAAGGAGGCCTGCGCCATCGCGGAGGCCTTCTCAAAGGCGTCCTCGAGTTCGTCTTCGGAGGTGACCAGGAAGATCCCGCGGCCGCCGCCGCCGCCTTCGGCCTTGAGCATGATTGGGAGTCCGATCTCACGGGCGAGGCGCCGCGCTTCGGGCACGTCCACGGATTCGTCGGACCCGGGCACCACGGGAATGCCGAGCGAGCGGGCGACGCGGCGCGCCTCGACCTTGTTGTCGAGAAGGTGCATCGCCTTGGCCGACGACCCGATGAAGGTGATGCCGGCCTCTTCGCAAAGTTCGGGGAAGTGGTCGTCCTCGCTCGCAAAGCCCCAGCCCGGATGGATCGCCACGCAGCCGCGCTCGCGCGCGAGGCGGATGATCTTCGGGAGGTCGAGGTAGGCGCGCGGGTCGGCGCCGAGAAGGAGAAGCTCCTGCGCGGAGGCGGCCGCGGGCTCGGCCTTGTCGATGTCGGTCGCCGTGACGGCGGCCACCGCCTCGAAGCGCTCCCGGATCGAGCGGGCTATTCGGCGTGCCGGAATGCCGCGGTTGGCGACAAGGATCACCTTGCCGCGCAGACTCTCGCGGACCTCTTCAAACGTGCGCTGCTGCATCGTGAATGTTCCTCTTTCAAAGGGTGTGGTTTTTCTTCTGCTAAAGCCCCCCGCCCTGCGGTGCGGCGTCTCCTTCCGAGGGGAGCCGCCGGGGACGGCGGGTGATGATGTTGTGGAGGAGGTCTGGGACGGGGGCTTTTCGCTCTCTCTTTCTCAGGCCGCCTCCGCGGTCCGCGCGCGCAATGCTCCCGCGGATCAGTGAAAACGTTCTGGCGCCCGCCTGAAGGACGAGCTCTC
>NZ_DAVZJY010000216.1:0-3774 GCF_052272535.1 Sutterella sp.
CGAAAAATGATTCATGACCAAGGGTGTCGTCTCTGTGGCGAAGCGAAAGCGGATGCTGCCCGGAAAAGCTCTGGTCAGAATGGATCAAAACCCCGTCACTTCAGTGATCGGGTTGCTTAGTTTTTGAAGCATCCCTCACAGAGCGGAAACGCCTCTTCGGTCCCGCCGGGCCTAGAGTAGAAGTCATCGGAGGTACGGTTGAGAGTCCCGTTCTTCCGGGTATGTTTCTCCAGGGAATAAGTCTTGAAGCTCCGCCGGTTCGCAAACGCCGCGGAGCTTTTTTTGTCCGCCCAAAGCGGTCCCGGCGGGCCTATGCTTGCACCATGCATCTCCCGATGGAGGTATTGAAGATGTCGCTCCCCGAAACCCGTCCGCAGCCCGCGTTGCGTCCCTGGCCGTTCGTGCGGCTCGTCGCCCACCGCGGCGGCGGCACGCTCGGACCGGAAAACACGCTCGAAGGCTACCGGCAGGGCCTGCGCCACGGCTACCGCGCCATTGAGACCGACGTGATGCTCACGAAGGACGGGGTGCCCGTGATGATGCACGACGAGAAGTTCGGCCGCGTGATCCGCGGCGACGCCCGCAGCGTCCCCGAAGTCACGGCCGAAGAGCTCCTCGAAATGGACGCGGGCGGATGGCTCTCCCCCTTCTGGTACGGCGTCTCGGCGCCGCTCCTCACGACGGCGCTGCGCTGGTGCCGCCGCAACCGCGTCTGGATGAACCTCGAGATCAAGCCCGCGCGCGGACACGCCTCAGAGACGGGCCGCATCGCCGCGGAGACGGTCGCGCGCGGATACGAAGACGTCGTGCGCGCCGGAGGCGACGCCCCCGAAGGGATCGTCCCTGAAGCGCCGCTTCTCTCCTCCTATTCGCGGGAGGCCCTCGCCGCCGCGCGCCTCGCCGCACCCGACCTCCCCCGCGCGCTCCTCGTCGACGACGTCCCCGCCGACTGGCGGGAGGCCTGCGCCGAATTGGGCTGCGTCTCGCTCAACATCGACTACCGGACGGCGACGCCGGAATTCGTCTCGGCCGTGCACGCCGCGGGCCTCTGGGTCTTCGCCTACACGCCCAACGACCCCGACGAAGTCGCGGCGCTCTTGCGCATGGGCGTGGACGCCCTCTGCACGGACCGCATCGACCGCATCGCACCGGTCTTCTGACCGGTCCGCAAACCACTGCCGATCCCTTCGAAAAGGACGCCCGGAACTTCGTGAAGCACCGGACGCCCTTTTTTCACGTTTTGCAAAACGCTTTTCCCAATCCTCGGCGGCGCGCAGGGAAATACACCAATTTCTAGGCATATCATCAAGTTAAGTCTTCCCACTTGGGCCCAAGCGCACCTATACTTTTGGGTGATTCATAAAAATCCGCAGATCCCGAACGGTTCCGCGGTCGGAGACACCCCGAGAGGGTGGCCCCGGACCAGATAGTTTTCTTTCGTCCAAAGGAAAAAGACATGCTTCGCCGTACTCTCCTCGCCTCCGCCGTCGTTCTCGCCGGCGCCTGCGCCGCCCCCGCCGCCTTCGCCTTCACGGAAGGCAAGGACGCGGACTACATCACGCTCGACAAACCCCTGCCCGGCGGCGAAGGCAAGATCGTGAAGATCTGGTCCTACGACTGCCCGTTCTGCTTCAAGTTCGACGCGGGCGTCGATCCGAAGGCCGTTCCGGCCGCCGAGAAGGCGACGGGCATGAAGTTCGACATGTTCCACATCGAGACGAAGGGCAAGTACGGGCGCGCGGGTTCCGAACTCTTCGCCTGGTGCATGCTGCGCGACAAGGCCGCGGGCATCACCGACTGGGAGAACCCGGATTCGCTCTTCAAGAAGGCGAAGGACGCGGTCTACAAGGCCTACCACCGTCAGGGCCAGCGCTGGCCCGAGGGCGAGGCTGCGTTCCTGAAGACCGGCCTCGATGCGATCGGCGCCAAGCCCGAGGAGTTCATGGCCGCCCGCAAGACGCCCGAAGTCCAGGCGCTCGCCGACAGCTGGAAGCCCTCCTACGACGTCGCCAAGATCCAGGGCATCCCGGCCTACGTCGTCAACGGCAAGTACCTCGTGATGACGAAGTCGATCCGCTCGCTCCAGGGCTTCGTGGATCTGCTCACCGAGCTCTCGAAGAAGTAACCGACGGGAGCCGTCAGAATGGACTTCCTCATCAAAGCCCTCGACGGCGCGGGCGCCTTCTCGCGCACGCGCTGGCCGTGGCTCCTGATCGCCGTGCTCTCCGCGGGCCTCGTGCTCATCGCTCACAACGTCTTCCAGATCTGGCTCTACATGAAGCCCTGCGAGCAGTGCGTGTACATCCGGTTCGCGTTCCTGTGCATGACGTTCGGGTGCCTCTTCACGCTCGCCGCGCCCCGCGCCCTGATCTGCCGCCTGATCGCCTACGTGACGGGCGTCTACGGGTGCATCTACGGCATCATGTGCTCGGTGAAGCTCTCGGCCATCCACCACGCGATCCACTCCGATGACCTCGACGCGCTCTTCGGCATGCAGGGGTGCTCGCTCATCCCGCACTACCCCTTCGGCCTTCCGCTTGAGAAGTGGGCGCCGGACTGGTTCTTGCCGACTGGCGACTGCGGGTACGACAACTCCGACGTCCCGATGGGCACGGTGCTTTCGCCCCTGCAGGAATCCATCATCCAGATGTATTCCGACGCGGGCGGCTGGTACCTCATCCCCTCGATCAAGTTCATGTCGATGGCCCAGTGCTGCCTGCTCGGCTTCATCGTGGCCCTCGCGATCTACGCGTTCCTCTTCGCGGGCGACATGAAGCTCCTCGCGTGCGGCCGCAAGTCGTGATCCCGGCCCTCTGAAAGAAGCCCTTCCGGGCACTCCGAAACGCACGCCCCCTTCCTCGGGGGGACGTGCGTTTTTTTTCATTTCTCGGAAGGGACGACGGGCAAGGAAGAAGCCCGCGGCGGCCGGATGATTCCGGCCCGCTCCGCGGGCTTTTCTGTGGTGAACGCAGGGCCGCAGGTGCCTCAGTCCTTCTCGTCGGTGAACGAGACGCCCGAGACGATCGCGCGCAGCCCTTCGGCGTCGAAGATGCGCACGTGCTTCTGGTTCACCTCAATGAGGCCGTCGTGCGAGAAGCGCGAGAGCACGCGGCTCACCGTCTCGAGCTTGAGGCCGAGGTAGGAGCCGATTTCGGCGCGCGTCATGCGCAGAACGAATTCGCTGCGCGAATACCCGCGCTGCTCGAAGCGCTGCGAGAGCGCAAGAAGGAACGCGGCGAGACGCTCTTCGGCGTGCATGGACCCGAGGAGCAGCATCACGCCGTGCTGACGGACGATCTCGCGCGAGAGCATCTTCATCACGTGCGCGCCCATCGAGCGCATGGAGGTCGCGGCCTCCTCGAGCTTGGCGTAGGGGATCGTGCAGACTTCGGTGTCCTCGAGCGCGATCACGTCGCTCGAATGCACGCCGCTCGCGATGCCGTCGAAGCCGATCATCTCGCCCGCCATGAAGAAGTTCGTCACCTGCTCGCGGCCGTCGCTGCTCATCACGGTGCTCTTGAGGAACCCCAGGCGCACCGTGTAGAGGTTCTCAAAGCGGTCGCCCGCACGGAAGAGGGCGTCCCCGCGCTTGATGCGCCGGCGCGTGGAGACGAGGTCCTCGAGGCGCTCGATCTCCTTGAGCGTGAGCCCCGTGGGCAGGCAGGCCTCGCGCAGATTGCAGTTCGAACACGCCACGCGCAGCGTCGACAGATTGATCACTTCCTCTCCTCCCTCTCTTTGTGCTCCGCGCCGGCCGCCTGATCGGGCGGACCG
>NZ_DAVZJY010000217.1:0-3772 GCF_052272535.1 Sutterella sp.
TCGAACGCCTCGGCCTCGTGCGGGTGCGCGTGAAGAACCCCGAGGCGTTCATGAAGCCGGGCGCCGTCTTCACGGCGAACCATCCGTCGCTGATCGACGTGGTCTGCCTCATCTCGATCGTGCCGGAGGCGACCACAATCGTGAAGGCGTCGCTCCTCAGGAACTGGTTCACGCGGGCGCCCATCCGCGCGGCGGGCTACGCCGCGAACGACGCGGGTCCGGCGGCGCTTCCCGCCCTCGCCGAAGATCTCGCCTCGGGCGCCGCCTTCGTGATCTTTCCCGAAGGCACGAGAACGCCCTCGGACCTTCCCGCGGGCGAAATTCCGCGGCTCCACCGCGGTGCGGCGCAGCTCGCGCTCCACACCGGGCGGCCGATCACGCCGGTGCGGATCACCGCGCACCCGCGCTGGCTCACGAAGGACCGCGGCTGGTGGCACCTCCCCGAGGAGCCGATGACCCTCACCTTCGAGGCGCTCCCCGAAATTGAGGTTGAACCCTACCTCACTCTTTATAATTCCGACGCCCGCAGAGCCGCGCGCCGGCTCACCCAGGACCTCGGCCGGCTGCTCTTCGAGCGGCCCACCACCAACGCACACTGAGACGACGATGGAAAACACCCTCATCCCCGAAATCCAGGCGCTCATCATCTCCTCGCTCGGCCTCGAGGACATTCAGCCCGAAGACATCAATCCCGACGAACCGCTCTTCGGCGAAGGCCTCGGGCTCGACAGCATCGACGCCCTTGAACTCGGCCTCGCCCTCAAGAAGCGCTGGGGCGTGACCCTCACCGCCGAGAGCGAGGAAGCCCGCAGCGTCTTCAAGAACGTCCGCTCGCTCGCCGCCTACATCGAAACCCACAAACAGAACTGACAAATGACTGAATTCAACCCTCAGGAGCAGAAGGTCTACGACGTCCTCTCCGACATCCTCGTCAATGAGTTCGAGATCCCGGCCGACAAGATCAAGCCGGAGGCGCGCCTCTACGAGGACCTCGACATCGACTCCATCGACGCCGTGGACATGATCGTGCAGCTCAAGCCCCTCCTGGGCGGCCGCCGCGTCTCCCCGGAGGCCTTCAAGCAGGTCCGCACGTTCGAGGACGTCGTCCGCGTGATCGCGAAGATCATGGACGAACCCGATCCCTCGGAAGCGAAGTAGCTCCGTGCCGGCCTCCCGCTGGATCCGGCCGCTTTTGAGAGGGCTCGCCGCGCTCGCGGCGGGCCTTTATCCGCTCTGGGCATGGTGGGGGCTGCGCCACTGGGGCGTCCTTCCCGTCGCCGCGGCCCTCGCCCTCGTGATGCTCGTGCGCGCCGCCCTGAAGCGCGACCTCGAGTCCTGGGGGTTCTTCGCGACGGCCTCGCTCCTTGCCCTCGCCTCGCTTCTCCTCGACGCCGAGGAGCCGATGCTCCTCTACCCGGTCCTCGTCAACGTCTTCCTCCTCTGGCTCTTCGGCTCCTCCCTCCGGGGAACGCCCGTGGTCGAGCGCCTCGCGCGGCTCAAGGAGAAGAACCTCCCCCCCGAGGGCGTGCGCTGGTGCCGGGGCGTGACCGAGGTCTGGTGCGGGTTCTTCATCCTGAACGGACTCACCGCGCTCGCCACCGTCCTCTCGGGCGACCGCAGCCTATGGATGCTCTGGAACGGCTGCATCTCCTACGTGCTGATCGGCCTCCTCTTCACGGGGGAATTCCTGCTGCGGCGCCTCGTGATGAAGCGCCGCGCCCGCGGCTAGACTTGAGGATTCCCCCCGCCCTTCCGACCATCCGTCACTCCCGCCCACCTTCCCCCGAGTTTTCCGCCGACCATGCCCACCGCCACCCGCCTCTCCCGACTTCTGCGCCCCGCCCCCTCCACGCCGCTCAACCGCCCCGTCGGGGTAGACGCCTCCGGCGCGGTCCTCACCTTCCGGGGCTTTCTCGCCGCGGTCGGCCTCTGGCGCGACGCCGTGCTCAAGCTCCCCGAGGAGCGCCGCCGCACCGCGGTGCTCTACGACGAGGATGCCGTGAAGCTCGCCCCCGCGCTCTTCGGCCTCTGGGCCGCGGGCGTGCACGTGGTGCTCCCGGGCGACCTGCTCCCCGGGACGCTCGAGCGCCTCGAAGCGGGGGGCGTAGAGCTCGATGAAACCGTCCTGGCTCTGGAGGCGGCGGGGCTTGCCGGAGGCGGCCGGGCGGCGCGCCTCCCCGGGATTGAAGCGGACGCGCAGACCCTCAACGCCATGGCCGTCCCGCCGGACCTTCCGCTCCTCGACGACCGGGCGGAGCTCCTCTCGCTCCTCACGAGCGGCAGCACGGGCGAAGCGAAGCCCGTGCGCAAGCGCCTCGAGCAGGCCTTCTGGGAGCCCGAGGCGATCGACGCGGGGCTCCCCGGCGGCACCGACGCGCTCGGGCCCGTCGAGGTGATCGGCACCGTGAGCGCGCAGCACATCTACGGGCTTCTCTTCCGCGTGCTCTGGCCCCTGATGAGCGGCAGCGCCCTGATCGCCGGGCCCCGCCGGCACTTTCCCGAATCGCTCGTCGAAGCGCTCGCCGCCGCGAAGGCCCGCGGCCGGCGCGCCGTGGTCGTGGCCGCCCCGGCGCACCTGAAGCGCTTCATCCATCCCGAACTCTTTTCAAGCGTCCGCGACGCCGTCGCGGTGGTCTTCTCCTCCACGGGGCCCCTTGACGAAGCGGGCGCGCGCCATGCCGCGGCCGCCCTCGGGCACTTCCCCATCGAGGTGCTCGGCTCCACCGAAACGGGCGGCATCGCCTGGCGGCGGCGCACTCCCTCGGCGGACGGAACGCTCTCGACCCCGCCCTGGCGCACGGTTCAAGGCATCACCGCCGCCGTTCGCACGGACGCGGGCGACGTCCTCTCCGAAGGCGAAGGGCTCGTGACCCTTTCCGGGCGCCACCTTGAGCGCGCGGGGTGGATCGACGGCTCGGACCGCATCCGGCTCGACGCGAGCGGCTTCACGCTCCTCGGGCGCGCCGACCGCATCGTGAAGATCGAAGGCAAGCGCGTGTCGCTCCCCGAAGTTGAGGCCGCCATAGAAAAAACCGGACTCGTCGGCCGCGTGCGGGTGCTCCCGCTCCCCGAGGCAACGGCCGAAGGCGCCCGCGAGGCGCTCGCCGCCGTCGCCGAACCTTCGCCCCGCTGCCGCGAACTCCTCTTTGCCGAGGGGAAGGCCGCCCTCGTGCGCCGCCTGCGCGCGCTCCTGAGGGAAGGCCTCCCCGCGATGGCGCTCCCGCGCCGCTGGCGCTTTGTGGACGAGCTCCCCGCGAACGCCCAGGGCAAGACCACCGCGCGGGCGCTGACGGCGCTCTTCGACCCGCGTCGGCCGGAATGGTTGGTGGAGTCGGACGAAAAGACCGCAAAGGGCCGGCGGCTTGCGCTGCGCTTCGAGGCGTCGCCGACCCTCAGGTGGTTCGAGGGGCATTTCCCCGGGATGCCGATTCTTCCGGGCGTCGCGCAGCTCGTGCTCGTCGAGCGCGCGCTCCGCGAGGTCTTGCCCGGAATCGAAGGGCTCGCCCCCCGCACGGTGCGGCAGCTCAAGTTCCGCGCCCTGACGAAGCCCGGCATGAAGCTGCGGCTCGTGATCGACCTCCCCGAGGGATTCGCCGACCTCGGCGGCGCGGTGCGCTTCGAATGGCGCTCGCTCGAGGGCGGCGAAGAAACCGTGCAGTCGAGCGGTGCGGCGGACTGGGCCGCCGTCGATCCCGCGTAGAGGCCTTGGGGTTCTCCCTTAGGACGGCGCCGCCCGCGGCCGGCTTCTCTAGAATTTGCCTCACCGGCCCGG
>NZ_DAVZJY010000218.1:0-3764 GCF_052272535.1 Sutterella sp.
CACGGGATCTCCCGCCGGGGCGTTTTTGTCGCCGCAGAGTGCCCGGTCAGACCGTGAGGGCCTCGGGGAGCGCGGCCTTCGGGAGCATCTCGAGCGGCCAGCGCGGACGCACGCCGAAGGCGAGCTTCGAGAGGAGCGCGTCGCGCTCGGCTTGGGTCATCGACTCGAGCCGCGCGATGCCCGCGGCGGCGATCATCGCGCCGTTGTCCGTGCAGAGCCGCATCGGCGGGAAGTAGATCTTCCCGCGGCGGCGCTCCACTTCCTGAGTGAGCCGCGCACGGAGCTGCTTGTTGGCGGAGACGCCGCCCGCCACCACGACGTGGTTGAGGCGCGTCGTCTTGATCGCGCGCACGAGCTTCGCGGCGAGCACGTCCACGAGGGCGTCCACGAACCCGCGGGCGAGGTTCGCGCGGAACGTCTCGTCCTTCGGGTCCGGGGCGTTCGTCACCGCGGTGAGCACCGAGGTCTTGAGGCCCGAGAAGCTCATCATCAGGTTGGGCGCGTGGATCATGGGGCGGGCGAGCTCGATCGCGCCCGGAACGCCCTTTTCGGCGAGCGCCGACACGGCGGGACCGCCGGGATAGGAGAGGCCGAGGAGCTGCGCGGTCTTGTCGAAGGCTTCGCCCGCGGCGTCGTCGAGCGTCTCGCCGAGGAGTTCGTAGCTCCCGAAGGACTCGACCTTGAGGATCTGCGTGTGCCCGCCCGAGACGAGGAGCGCGAGGAAGGGAAATTCCGGCGCCGGATCGGCGAGGCGCGCCGCGAGGAGGTGTCCCTCGAGGTGATGCACGCCCACCACCGGAATGCCGAGGGCGAAGCCCATCGCGTGGGCGACGGCGTTGCCCGCGAGCAGGGCGCCCGCGAGCCCGGGGCCCTCGGTCACGGCGATCGCCGTGATGTCCGAGCGGCGTTTGCCCGCCTTGGCGAGGACTTCGTCGGTGAGGGCGACCACGCGGCGGATGTGGTCGCGGCTCGCGAGCTCGGGCACCACGCCGCCGTAGGCGCGGTGCATGTCGATCTGGGTGTGGAGCGCGTCGGCGAGCAGCCCCTCCGTGTCGGAGATGAGCGCGGCGCCGGTTTCGTCGCAGGAGGATTCAATACCGAGAACTAGCATAGTGGTCCGCATTCTAAAAGAGGCCTGCGGCGCCTGCAGGCGCGCGGCCCCGGTGAAGAGGTCCGGCGGAGCGGACGGGGGCGAAAAAATCGCCGCTTTCGTTTGAGTCCGCACGCGTTTTATGAGAAAATGCGCGCTTCGTACTCAGCCGCCTCTTGCCCCGGAACCAGACGCAGGCTGGGTTTTTCAATACATTTCCGGGTCATCACAACTTTGGTGTCGAATGCCTACTATCCGCGTTAAAGAGAACGAACCCTTCGAAGTCGCCATGCGCCGTTTCAAGCGCACCATCGAAAAGGCCGGCCTGCTCACCGAGCTTCGTGCGCGCGAATTCTACGAAAAGCCCACGGCCGAGCGTAAGCGCAAGAAGGCCGCCGCGATCAAGCGCCACTACAAGCGCCTTCGCAGCATGATGCTCCCGAAGAAGCTCTACTAATCTTCGAGCCCACTTCTCTTTTTTCCTCCGACGCCCTCCGGACGTTCCGGTGGGGCTTCTGAAGAATCTCTGATTCCCTCAAGGATGGTGATGATTAAGGACAGAATCCGCGAAGATATGAAGGCCGCGATGCGCGAGCACGACGCCGACCGTCTGAGCACGATTCGTCTCCTTCTCGCTGCCGTGAAGCAGCGGGAAATCGATGAAAAGATCGATGCGACGGACGACCAGGTGATGGAGATCATCACCAAGATGGTCAAGCAGCGCCGCGACTCGGTCGAACAGTACCGCGCCGGCGGCCGTGAAGACCTCGCTCAGAAGGAGCAGGCGGAAATCGATGTGCTCTCGGGCTACCTCCCGAAGCAGCTCTCCGAGGACGAGATCCTCGCGATCATCGACGAAGCCGTTGCTGCTGCGGGCGTCTCCGGCATGGCCGCCATGGGCCGCGTGATGGGTGCCGTCAAGGCCAAGGTGACGGGCCGCGCCGATCTCGGCAAGGTCTCCGCCCTGGTGAAGGCCCGCCTCACGGCCTGAGGTCTCTCGACCGCGCCTGAGGGCGCTCACCGTCCCGCGTTCGACACTCGGGGCGGGGAGCCTTCGGGCTTCATATCGGCCGGCGGGTCCGCCTGAAGTGCGGCAGCCGCCGGTTCAATTGGAAACCTGCAGCGCCTCGGCATGAGGTCTGCAGGTTTTTCCATTTTGTGCGGAGTTCCGACTGGAGACCTTCCTCTGCGCCGGGCTCTACCGGCTTATTCGGCCCGCACGGCGTGCCCTATCATGAAGGGCTCGTACGCCTCCCATCCGTCAGACACTTCCAACCGCACCGCCATGATTCCCGAGGGCTTCATCACCAGTCTGCTCGACCGCGCCGACATCGTCGACGTGGTTGGCCGCTACGTGACGCTCAAGAAGCAGGGCCGCAACTTCATGGCGTGCTGCCCCTTCCACAAGGAGAAGACGCCTTCGTTCTCGGTGAGCCCCTCGAAGCAAATCTTCAAGTGCTTCGGCTGCGGCAAGGCCGGCAACGCCATCGGCTTCCTGATGGACATCGAGCGGATCGACTTCCCCGAGGCCGTGCGCCGGCTCGCGGGCATCTACGGCCTCGAGGTCCCCGAGGACCGGTCGCCGCGCCGGCTCGAGCAGCGCGCCAAGGCGAAGGCGCTCTCGGACTACATGAAGGAGGCGGCGGACTTTTACACGGAGAACCTGAAGAAGTCCACGAAGGCCGTGGACTACCTCAAGGCCCGCGAGATCACGGGCGAGACCGCCGCGCGCTTCGGCCTCGGCTATTCGCCCGACGGCTGGCACGGCCTGCAGGCGGTCTTCCCCGGCGAGCGCTACGGCGCACCGGAACTCCTCACCACCGGGCTCGTCCTCGAGAAGAACGGCAGGCGCTACGACGCCTTCCGCGACCGCATCATGTTCCCGATCCGCTCGCCCAAGGGCACGGTGATCGGGTTCGGCGCGCGCACGATGAAGGGCGACGAGCAGCCGAAGTACCTCAACAGCCCCGAGACGCCGATCTACCACAAGGGCAGCGAACTCTACGGTCTCTACGAAGGCCGCGCCGCCGTGATCGACAAGGGCCGCGCGATCGTCTGCGAAGGCTACATGGACGTGATCCAGCTCTCGCAGGCGGGGTTCCGCGAGGCCGTCGCGGCGCTCGGCACCTCCATCACGCCCGAGCACGTGAAGAAGCTCTTCAAGCTCACCGACTCGGTCTACTTCTCGTTTGACGGCGACTCCGCCGGCCGCAAGGCCGCGCGTCGGGCGCTCGAGGCAGCCGTGCCGGTGATCGGCGACGAGCAGGCGGCGCACTTCGTGCTGCTGCCGCCCGAGCACGACCCCGACAGCCTCATCAAGGCCGAGGGGGCTGCGGGCTACGAGCGCGAGCTCGAGAAGGCGCTGCCGCTTACGGAGTTCTTGAAGAGCCTCCTTCTTGAAGGAAAGTCCCTCATGTACGCCGAAGAGCGCGCGAAGCTCTGCGCCGAGGCGAAGCCCCTGATCCTCGGCCTCAAGAACGCGCCGATGCTGCGCCTTGCCCTCATGAAGGAGATCGCGGCGATCGCGCGCCTGCAGTTCGAGGACCTCGAGCGACAGTGGGGCGTCGCCACTCCCGCGCCCGCGCGTCCCGCAGCGCCCGTAGCACTGCCGGGATTCGGCCCGCGCGCCCCCGGCCGCTGGGGGCGGCAGGGCGCCTGGAGCGGGTCCTGGCGC
>NZ_DAVZJY010000219.1:0-3746 GCF_052272535.1 Sutterella sp.
TCATGCGGATCCTTCCGGCGGGCCGCAGGCTTTTTGAAGACCGGCGACGCGAAGTCTCCTTAAGCTTCATGAGAGATTTGCGCGCTACTCTGAAGGCATCTCAAGAGGAGCTTCGTTGAAGCGTCCGCCGCCCGCCGCTTGCTTGGTCGCAGCTGGGCCGCGGGGCGCCGAGGGCTCCTCATTTTGTTTTTGAGCCTTCTCTTTTCTTCGAGGTCTCCCGCCATGCAGCTCCGCGTCATCACGTCCGCGCTCATTCTTTCCGCCGTCGTCGGGCTCGCCTCCATTTCCGGATCCGCCGCCGCCCGCGACAAGTCCGGGCTCGAAGGGCACTGGTCGGGCGTGATGCTCACGATGATGGACGAAGCATCCGACGCCGAGCTCTCACTCGACGACTACGGCTGCTACGCGCTCTCGCTCAAAAAGGAGCACGGCATCGAGACGGGCTTCTACACCGTGAAGGCGGGCCGCGTTGAACTCAAGGACTCCTCGGGCGTCGTGCGCCGCATCCTCGAGAAGCGCGCCGACGAGAAGCTCCATCTCCTCTCGGCCGACGGGACGGCACTCAAGGATGCGCCGAAAGGGTGCTGCGCGCTCTACAAGGACTGAGGACGGGTAGGCGGCGGAATTCAATCGCCGCCTCTGCATTGGCTCGGGAGCGTGAACCCTCGACCTCTTCGCCTGTCGTTCACCGAAGAATTGCTCCCATGCAAGCACTTCCGCATGGGTTGGATCTTTTCTGGCCACGTCTGTTTTAGGAAGTTGGCGGTCTGCAGGCCCTGAAGGTGATGCCGCGATGATCTCGAGTGTCGGAGGTTACGCTCAAATATTGTACTACCTATCTTATTGGAACGGCATCACCAATACCTGCCGCGAAGTTACTGTGTCAGTTTTAAAATGGAAGCAACCCTAGTAGTTTCATTCAACTATAGTACAACTATAGTTGTACTATAGTTGTGATGGTATGTTCGGAATGACAATATCTAGTCCTGCAGATAGCGGAACTCAATATCAAAGGTTGTGTAATGAAAAAGATTTTATCGCCGAAAACTCCTGAAAAGCGACTCTTGGACCTGGAGGGCAGTAAGGTTGAATACAAAAGAGAACTTACTCGGGAGGTTGTCAAATCTGTAATTGGGTTGATGAATGCAGACGGAGGAGAGATATTCATAGGCATAGAAGACGATGGATCTATTTGTGGCGTTGATGATCCGGATGAAGTGCTTTTGCAGGTCACGAGTTTGTTGCGTGATTCCATCCGCCCAGATGCTTTGATGTTTATATCTTGCGATCCAGTCGTTATGGATGGCAAGCATGTAGTGCGCATACTGGTACTCAAAGGAACAAGAAAGCCTTACTACCTGGCCGCGAAAGGGATCAGGCCGGAGGGGGTCTATGTGCGAAGGGGAGCGGCAACCATTCCCGCATCTCCAGATTTGATATATGAGCTTCTTCGTCAGACTGAAGGTGGTGATTTTGAATCGGAAACAGCGCTTAGACAAGATCTGACGTTTAACGCGCTTCAGGAACACTTTCAACGAAGGGCGATTGACCTTACTGAAGAAAATAAGCGGACTTTGGGAATCATTGGCCCTCAAGGAAGTTATACCAATCTTGCCATGCTGCTGAGTGATCAGTGTGTCCACCAAATCAAGATTGCAACGTTTAATGGTAATGACTTTGACAAGATATCAACTCGTTATGAGGCTTCAGGGTCTGTTCTTAGTCAGTTGGATGTTGTATTCGATATACTCAAGCGGAATCAAGCCATAATATCCAATATTCGCGGGTTGGTTCGTGATGATTTTGAGACTTATCCGGAGGTTGCGCTCAGAGAGGCATTGGTCAATGCGATTGTCCACAGAGACTATTCTTATAGTGGACCTATAAGAATAGATATTTTTTCTGATCGAATGGAGTTCATGAACTTTGGGCGTCTGATGAAGGGCCTTACTGTGGACGACATTGGTTTTGGACTCTCCGAGTTAAGGAATCAAAAATTAGCGGCAATCTTTTACAGGCTTGGATATATTGAGGCTTATGGGACCGGGTTGCGCTCGATTCAAGAGAAATATAGGGAATCGATGACCAAACCAAGCATTGAGGTCTCTAATAACGGCTTTAAATTAACGCTTCCAAAGGTTGTTATCGAAGAGTTTGGTGAGGTGAATAAAAATGGAGGGGGCGGAAGAAAGAAAGTGGTTGGTGAAAGTCGCGTGAATGACTATCAATCTAAATCTGCTTCTGATAGATTTGCGGATTTTTGTAATGAGCACGCTGAATTTACGCGACAACAGCTGCAGGATGAGTTGGGAGTCTCGCAAACGACTGCAAATTATTTGATCCGACGCATGATCGATTCTGGAGAAATCAGGAAGAGTCGGGTAGGGCGATTTATCAAGTATGAAGTGCTGAAGCAGTGTTCAGACCAAACTTCTGATTGATGCCGTCCCCATCAGCAAATCGGACAAACAGCATCAAGAAAAACGGCGGCCCGCTCCACTGGAGCGCAGCCGCCGTCTGGTTCACTCGTCAATCCGGGTGATCAATAGGTCTCAAAGGCCTCCTTCATCTTCTCGGGCGACCAGCCGAAGGTGAGGAGCACGAGGATCGCGAGGATGCGGGCCTTCTGAGGCGAGAGGGTGCCCGACGGGACGTAGCCCTTTTCCTGCCACTCGGCGAGCCCCGGCGTCACGCACCCGTCGGGCACGCGGCTCGCGCGGATCACGAAGACGTTGCCGGCGGCCGCTTCGGCGAGCGCCTTTTCGGTTTCGGCGTGAATCGAGCCGTTCCCGGTGCCCGCATGAACGATGGCTTCGGCGCCGGCCGCGACCGCCGCGCGCACGAGCACGCCGTCGTCGTCCGCGTGTGAGTAGAGGATGTCCACGCGCGGCAGGTGCCTCGGGCGCGAGAAAGTTTTGAGCGTGAAGGGCGTCTCAACCCCGTGCGGGCGCTCGGGGCGCCCGAGCCAGACGATTTCGTCGCCGGCGACGAGCCCGATCGGCCCCTGGTTGACGCCTGAGAAGGCCATGACGTTCGTGGGGTTGGTCTTCATCGCGTCGCGCGCCGAGAGGATCACGTCGTTGAGGGCGAGGAGCACGCCGCGGCCCTTCGCGCGCGGGTCGGCGGCGATGCGCACGGCGTTGAGGAGATTGAGCGGGCCGTCGGCGGAGAGCGCCGTCGCGGGGCGCATCGCGCCGGTGAAGACGATGGGCTTATCCGTCTTCGCCGTGAGGTGCATGAACCACGCGGTCTCCTCCATCGTGTCCGTGCCGTGGGTCACCACGATGCCCGTCACGTCGGGGTCGGCGGCGGCGCGCTCGATCGCGGCGCCCAACTTCTTCCAGACCTCGCTCGTCATCGACATGGAGTCGATGCGGGCTGCCTCTTCAGCTTCGATGCGGGCGTAGCGCCCGAGCTGTGGCACGGCGGCGAGAAGCGCATCGACGCTGAAGTCCTTGATGCGGTAGCCCGTCATCTGCAGCGCGTCGTCGCCCGAGGAGACGATGGTGCCGCCGCAGGCGATCAGATGAATTTTGGGGAGGGTGTTGGTCATGGAGAGGTCCCTCTGGGAAGGTGTTCGAACGTCACGGCATTCTAGCGGGCGGCGGCGCCTGCGGCCGGTGCCGGCGCGCCACGCTGCGCGCCCGCGGCTTCGCGGATCTCCCCTCGAAGCGGGTCCTTGCGCCGGGCCGGATGCAAAAAAGGCGCCGGAGACCCCGACGCCTTTGATGCGGAGTTGATCCGCC
>NZ_DAVZJY010000220.1:0-3687 GCF_052272535.1 Sutterella sp.
GAGGCCGAGCCGCCCCGGGTTGAGGAGGACGATCAGAACGGAACGTCTTCCTCCAACTGATCAATCGGACTCGAGGCCGCGGCGGGCGAGGGCTGCGGCGCCGGGGCCTGCTGACGGGCGGGGGCGGGACGGGGCGCGGACTCGAAGCCGTCCGGCGAGGGCGCGTAGCCCGCGTCGCCGCCGTCCTGACGGTCGTTGCGGCCGCCGACGAACTGCATGTTCTCGGCGACGATTTCGGTGGTCCAGCGGTCGTTGCCGTTCTGGTCGGTCCATTTGCGGGTGCGCAGACGGCCTTCGATGAAGACCGAGCGGCCCTTCTTCAGATAGTCCTTGGCGAGTTCGGCGGAGCGGCCGAAGAGCACGACGCGGTGCCATTCGGTCTCTTCGGTGAGCTGGCCGTCGCGGTTCTTGTAGCGGCGGGAGGTGGCCAGACGCAGCGTGGCGATGGCCGTGCCGCCGTCGGGGGTGTAGCGGACTTCAGGATCGGCGCCGAGATTGCCGAGGAGCATTACCTTGTTGAGGGAAGCCATTTTCGGGACAAAATCAAAAAGTTACGGGATCAAAAACTAAGCTCAGGCTTCCTCAGGCTCTCGGCCGGAGCGCGGGGGCTCCTTCATGCCAATCGCTGAGGCGAGCCACAGAAGCATAGCAAAAGCACAGGTGAAGAAGACGGCCTCGGCTCCCCAGTGGAGCGTGATCCAGCCGCCCAAGGCGCCGCCGGCGAAGAGGCCGAAGTTCTGCAAGGTGTTGTAGATCCCGAGGGCGAGTCCCTTGTCACGCGGCGGCGCGAGCCGCGAGATGAGGCTCGGCAGCGTCGCCTCGAGCACGTTGAAGCCGCTGAAGAAGAGGCCGAGAAGGAAGCTGATCTCCCAAATCGAGTGCATCAGATAGGCGAAGAGCACGAAGGCCGCGCAGAAGAACCCGAGCACCCAGCGCATGATGCGCACGACGGCGTTGCGCCGCTCGCCGATGATGATGAGGGGCGCCATCACGGTGAAGCCTGCGAGCACGGCCGGCAGATAGACCCACCAATGGTGCTCGGAGGGGAGCCCCATTTCGGTCAGCCGCGTCGGAATCACGACGAAGACCGCCATGAGTGCGGCGTGGAGCACGAAGATGCCGATGTTGAGGCGCAGCAGCTGCGGCTCGAGCGCGATTTCGCGCCAGGTCTTGTCGGGTTCGGGCTCGTGGTGCCGGCCGGGTGCCTCCGGGACGATGAAGCGCACGACGAAGACCGCGGCGACGGCGAGCACGCCCGTGAGGAGGAAGATCCCCGGGAGGCCCCAGAGGCGGGCGAGGGGCGGCGCGATCACCATCGAGAGGGCGAAGGTGAGTCCGATCGAGGCGCCCACCATCGCCATGGCGCGCGTGATCACCGCGTGGCGCACCGAGTCGGAGATGAAGGCGGTCACGGCCGCGGAGATCGCGCCCGCACCCTGGACGGCGCGGCCGAGGAAGATCCCCCAGATCGTGTCCGCCGAGGCGGCGATGAGCGACCCGGCGGCGAAGACGACGAGCCCCGCGATGATCACGGGCTTCCTGCCGAAGCGGTCCGAGGCGGCCCCGAGGGGGATCTGCAGCACCCCTTGGGCGAGGCCGTAGATGCCGAGCGTGAGGCCGACCATGAACGCGTCGTCGCCGCCCGGAAGGTCGTGCGCGTAGACGGCGAAGACGGGGAGGATCACGAAGAGGCCGAGCATGCGCAGCGCGAAGATGCTCGCGAGGGTGATGCTCGACTTCTTCTCCCGGGAGGTCATGCGCGTGGCGTTCTGGGCGGTCATGGAGGGCTTGAATCCTTGTTCTTTTCGTGGACGGGCGGGCGCTCGACGGCCGCGCCGCATGACCGGGTTATAGTTTTTCCATTTTGCTCACTCCTTAAGCCGTCTCTTCGAATGGAAGGGAAGCGGCCTCCGGCATGGACCAGATCATCATCCGCGGCGCACGCACGCACAACCTGAAGAACGTCTCGCTTGAACTTCCGCGCGGGCGCTACATCGTCTTCACCGGTCCTTCGGGCTCGGGCAAGAGTTCGCTCGCCTTCGACACGCTCTACGCCGAGGGCGAGCGGCGCTACGTCGAGAGCCTTTCGCCCGGGGCGCGGCAGTTCCTGGAGCGCCTTCCCCGGCCCGACGTGGACGAGGTATCCGGGGTGCCGCCCGCGGTCGCCATCGACCAGAAGAGCGCCGGCGGCGGCGCGCGCTCGACGGTGGGCACGCTCACCGAATGCGCGGACTACCTGCGCGTGCTCTACGCCCGCGCGGGGACGCCGTGCTGCCCGACGCACGGCACGCCGCTTGCGGCCGAACCCGTCGCCGCGATGACCGACCGGCTGCTGCTCGAAGCCGCCGACCGGCGCCTGCTGCTCCTCGCGCCGGTCTTCCGCGGCCGCATCTTCAAGGTCGGCGAGGCGGCGGCCTTCGCCGGAGAAATGCTCGGGCGCGGCTACCGGCGTCTTCTCTCCGACGGCGTCGTTGAAACGCTCGAGGCGGCGCCCGAAGCGGCGTGGCTCGCCGACGGCGCTCCGCACGACCTCGCCGTCGTCGTGGACCGCCTGCGCGTGCGGCCCGACTCGCGCGAGCGCATCGCCGAGAGCCTTGAGAACGCCGTGGAGCTCGCCGACGGGCGCGCCGCGGCGGCGGACATGGATTCGGACTGGCGCGCGGCCTTCACCTCGAAGTTCGCCTGTCCCTACTGCGACTGGTCCGCGGGTCCGATGGAGCCACGCGACTTCTCGCCCTCGAGCCCCCGGGGCGCGTGCCCGGCCTGCCGGGGCGCGGGCGTGCGCGAGGCCTTCGATCCGGAGCGCCTCGTCGTGAAGCCCGAGGCGTCGCTCGAAGCCGGGGCGCTCCAGAGCGTGCGCCCGGGGGCGGCGGGCTTTGAGGCGCTCCTCACGGAGGCGCGCACGCTCGGAATCGACCCCGCCGCCCCCTGGGAGACCGCCGCCCCTGAAGGACGCCGCAGGCTCCTCGAAGCCCTCGCCGGGCGCATGGAGGTCGCGTGGCGGGAGGCCGGAGCGGACGAACAGGCCGCCGCCGCCTCCTTCCGCGCGCAGCTTCCCTGTCCCGCCTGCGGCGGCTCGGGGTTGGGCGTTCCCGCGCACACCGTGCGCCTTGGGGCCGCGGGCCCCACTTTCGCCGAGCTCGCCGACGTCCCCGTCGAGGAGCTCCCCGGCCGCCTCGCGTCCGCGCACCTTTCCGGGCCCGGGAAGGAGGTCGCGCGGCGGCTTTTCGAAGGGCTCCTGCCGAAGCTCGCCTGCCTCAATGAACTCGGCCTCGGCTACCTCACCCTCGGGCGGCGCACGGATACGCTCTCCGGGGGCGAGCGGCAGCGCGTGCGGCTCGCCGGTCAGATTGGCTCGGGGCTGGCGGGCGTGCTCTACGTTCTCGACGAGCCCTCGATCGGGCTTCATCCGCGCGACGGCGCGAAGCTCATCGAGACGATCAAGCGTCTGCGCGACCAGGGCAACACCGTTGTCGTGGTCGAGCACGACGAGGCGGCGATCCGCGCGGCCGACTGGGTAGTGGACATGGGACCGGGGGCGGGCGAGACAGGCGGCCGGGTGGTCGCCCAGGGCACGCCCGCCGACATCGAAGGGAATCCGGCGTCGCTCACCGGCGCCTATCTGGCGCACCGGCGCCGGGTGGCCGCGCCCCCGCCCGCCTTCGATCCCGCCGCGGCCCGGTGGCT
>NZ_DAVZJY010000221.1:0-3665 GCF_052272535.1 Sutterella sp.
CGCCTCCTTTTTTGTCTTCCGCAGCCCTGCCGGGCCACCCGGAAGACGCTGCGGTCTTCGGGCGCAACCGGACTTCACGCGCGGGATCCGCACCGCGGCAGCGCGATGCGCCGCCGGAGGCCGGGCGGCCTCCGGCAAAGCTCCGGCCGAAGAAGACGGAGGGGAGCCGGCCGGATTGCGAGCGTGGGCCGCGCGGGCGGCCCCGCCCCATGCGCCTCAGAAGCGCCCGGCGCCCGCCGGAAGATGCTTCGCGCGCGTGCGGTCGACGACCAGCCAGAGCGCGAGCGCGGCGAGCCCCGAGAAGAGCATCACGAGCGAATACTTCCAGGCCGCTCCCATCACGAGCGGCACCAGGAGCGCTGAAGAGGCGGCGAAGGCGCCGGTGAGGCAGAACTGCTGCACCGAAGCCGCCAGTCCGCGGCTCGTCGGGAAGTAGTCCAGGTTCATCACGTTGATGGTCGGGCGCACCGCACCCGCGGCGAAGTTGTAGACCAAGGGCGCCAGGAGCACCCAGGGGAAGCCCAGAGGCTCGACCCACTCGACCAGGGCGCCGACGAGCCCCGAACCGATGAGGAGCGCGAAGCCGCCGAAGACCAGGCGCCGGGCGCCCATCTTTTCGAGGAATTTCGGCCCGATCCAGGTGCCCGCCATCGAGACGGCGACGATCGGCACCATCATCCAGGCGAATTCGTCGATGCCGAGCCCCATGACGTGAAGGACGAAGTCGGCCGCTCCCGCCGAATAGACGATGAGACCCATGAAGCAGCACCCGTGGGCGAGAACGCCCGCGGTGAAGGGTGGGCACGCGAGCACCCTGCAGTAGCGCCGCACCGTCTCGGCGGGCCGGAAGGAGACGCGGCGCTCCGGCGGGAGGGACTCCTTGAGCACGAAGAGCGAAAGCGCGGTGAGCCCGAGGCTGAAAAGCGCGAGGAAGGCGAAGATCGAGCGCCAGCCGAAGTGCACCGTGAGCTCGCCCCCGACGATCGGCGCGAGGCAGGGCCCGAGCCCGAAGAGCACGGCGATGAGGGCGATGATCTTGGCGGCCTCGATGCCCTGCCAGCGGTCGCGCACGATCGCCTGCGAGAGCACGGGACCCGCGGACACCGTGAGTCCCATGAGGAAGCGCCAGCCGTAGAAGGCCTCGATCGACTCGGCGGTCATGGCGCCGAGCGAGGCCGCCGCGAAGCCGAGCGTTGCGGCCACGAGGACGCGCCGGCGCCCGAGCGCGTCCGAGAGCGCCCCGATGAAGAGCGAAACGACCGCGAACGTGACGAGGTAGAGCGAAAGCGACTGCTGCACCGCGACGATGCCGACGCCGAAGTCCTTTGCGATCTCGCCGAAGGCGGGCACGTAGGTGTTGGCGGCGAAGGGGCCGAGCGTGCCGAAGACGGCGAGAAGCGCGCCGTCGGCGAGCGTGGGCGGCGCGTGGGGCGGCGTCCGCCCGCGGGTGGGGGAGGCGGCGGAGGAACCGGCGGATTCGGAGGAGTCGGGCATTGAGGGACGGAGGACGAAAAGTGCGGCACCGCGGCTGACGCGCGGCGCACGACCTTAAAATTCTGCTCTTCCTCCGACCTTTCTCCAATAGTTCCGGATGCCTACCTCTCCGTCCTCAGAGCACGTCTACCGCGGACGCTTCGCCCCCTCGCCCACGGGGCGCCTTCATGCCGGCAGCCTCGCCGCCGCGCTCGCGAGCTGGCTCGACGCCCGCGCGCACGGGGGCGCGTGGATCGTGCGGATCGAGGACATCGACCCACCGCGCGACGTGCCCGGCGCAGGCGAATCCTTCATCGAGGACCTCGCGCGGTTCGGCATGACCTCGGACGAACCCGTGGTCTGGCAGCACGACCGGTACGCGGCCTATGAGGCGGCCTTGGCGAAGCTCACCGCGGCGGGGCTCGTCTTCGGCTGCGCCTGCTCGCGCAAGGAGATCTTCGCGGCCGACCTGCGTCTCAGACTTCCGCCCGGCGTCTACCCGGGCACCTGCCGCAGGGGCACGGGGGGACGCCCCGCGCGGTCGCTGCGCTTCCGCGTGCCCTCCGGAACGGTCTCCTTCACGGACCGCTGGTGCGGCTCCTTCACGCAGGACGTCGAGCACGCCGTGGGCGACTTCATCCTGCGGCGCGCCGACGGGCTCTGGGCCTATCAGCTCGCGGTCGTCGTCGACGACCTCGCCGCGGAAATCACCGACGTCGTGCGCGGCGCGGACCTCGTGGACAACACGCCGCGGCAGATCCTCCTCACGCGCGCCCTCGGGGGCGAACCGCCCCGCTACATGCACATTCCGCTCGTTCTCAACGACGAGGGCGAGAAGCTCTCCAAGCAGGCCGGCGCCCGCCCCGTGGACGTCTCCGACCCGACGGGTTCGCTCGAGCGCGCCTTCGCGCACCTCGGCTTCCCGCGGATCGGCGCGGATTCGCCCGAGGCGTTCCTCCGGGTAGCGGTGCCGCTCTGGCGCGAGCGCATCGTCGGCTGACCGCTCTGGAGACGCTCCGGACCTCGCGTCTTCCGCCCGACGCCCGGGGAAACCGCTTGTTTTCGTCTTCACCGGGGCGGTGCGAGAATGGATTCGTCCGCAGCTCCCGGAGGAAGGGAAAAGGAGATGAAGAATGGCGGTGAAGTCCCTCTGGATGCTCCTCGCGACCTTTCTCTTTGCGTTGGTCGCGCTCTTCACGAAGATGGCGGCGGACTACTTCACCGTCTGGGAGATCATCTTCTTCCGGAGCCTCTTCGGCGCAGCGCTCTGCATCGTCCTTCTCAAGCGCAGGCGCGTGCCCCTCGGCACCCGACACCCCTGGCGCCATCTCGTGCGCTGTGCGGTCGGAACGTGCTGCATCACGCTCGGCGTCTACGTGCTCAAAATTTTGCCGCTCGGCACCGCGCAGACCTTCGCTTACACCGGCCCCCTTTGGTTCTGCCTCTTTCTCGCCCTGGCGTCGCGCCTCGCGGGCGACCGGTTGGAGAAGCCCCTCCTCGCCGCCGTGGCCGCGGGCTTTGCGGGCGTGCTCCTCATTCTGCGGCCCGACCTGCCGGGCTCGGCCCTCACGGGCACGCTCCTCGGCGTTCTTCTCGGCAGCCTCGGGGGCGGCGCGGACTTCATGATCCGCGACCTCTCGCGCCACCAGGAGCCTCCCGAGCGGATCGTCTTCTACTTCACGCTCTGCGGCACGGTGACGGGCTTGATCGGCAGCATTGCAACGGGCTTCTCCACGCCCGCCGCCGAAGGCGTGATGCTTCTCCTCGGAATCGGTGCGGCGGCAACGGGCGCGCAGCTCTCCCTCACGACGGGGTGGTCCTGCGGGCATCCGCTTCTCAACTCCGTCTATCAGTTCGCGGGCATTCCCTTCGCCGTAATCCTCGGCTTCTTCATCTTCGGCGAACGCTTCGACGCCGTGACGCTCTGCGGCATCGCCGTGGTGACGGGCGCGGGCATGACGGCGACGGTGCTGCGGCTGGCCGCCGAAAGACGTCTGCAGGCGCAAGCGTGACCTGACTCCGAGAGCGCCGGCCGCCCGAGAAAGCTCCACACGACGGAAGCCGGGCTGGAGCGGGCGACGGTCGGTTTTTGCACTAACACAAATAGCCCCCGAAACCTAAGTTCCGAGGGCTGGCATCAGGGCTGACGCACGGCGAAGTGGTCACTTCGTCGAACGATAGATCTCCACCAA
>NZ_DAVZJY010000222.1:0-3657 GCF_052272535.1 Sutterella sp.
CCGCCCCGGCCGGCCGATTCCGGCAGCGCCGGCCTAGAGCTTCATCTCGCGGGGCGTCTCGGGGCGCTCCGCCGCGGGAAGCGCCGCGCGCTCCCGTTCGGCCCGGGCGACCTTCCTCTGGATGCGCATCACCGACCAGGTCTGCAGCAGCACCGAGGCGCCGATGCAGCTGATCCCGAAGTAGAACGAGGGCCCAAGGTCGCGCGCCTCGTGGAAGATGATCATCGCGAGGATGATCGAGTAGACGGGCTCGAGGTTGTAGGTGAGGTTCACCGTGAAGGCCGAGATCCGCTCGAGCGCCTGGATCTGCAGCAGGTACATGCCGATCGTGCAGAAGGAGGCGAAGATGAGGAGGTAGAGGATGTCGACGCCGACGGGGAAGAAGGGCTCCGCGGGCGTGAGCATTCGGTAGGCCGGCAGCAGCAGGAGCGCGCCGGCGAAGCCCCCGAGGAGCTGCCAGCTCATCACGGTCTGCGCGCGGTACTTCGCTTTGTACTTCCTGAAGAAGACCGCGAGGACGGCGGCGGCCGCGGCCGAGGTGATGCCGAGGAGAATGCCCGTGCGGTACTGCGTGTCGAAGTGAAAGATGAAGGAGATGCCGACGAGCGTGATCACCGAGAAGGCGATCTCCTTGAGGCTTACGCGCGTGCGGGTGAGGAGGGGTTCCACGAGCGCCGTGAAGAACCCCATCGAGGAGAAGGCGACGATCGCGATCGAGACGTTCGAGGCCTTGATCGACGCGTAGAAGAGCGTCCACTGCAGCATGAGGAGCGCGCCCACGAGCATGATCCCGATCTTGTCGCGGCGCGAGACCGCCTCGGCCGTGCGCCGCCAGGCGATCCACCCCCAGAGAAGCGCGCTCGCGATCACGATGCGCCAAAAGACGATGAGGCCGGGGGAGAGCGAGAGAAGCTTGCCGAAGATGCCCGTCCAACCGGCGAGGAGGACGGAGAGGTGAAGCTCCAGAAAGGCTTTCTTCATGAGAAGTGTGTGTGGGGGGGCGATGTGGTGCGGCCGGGCCGCGGCGGAGAAATGGGGTCGGCGGGATGATAGATCGAAAAGACGCACGAAAATGGTGCGGCTAGGGATCTTCCGGAGCCGGAGCGACCTGAAAAAATTGTCACATCCGCGCCGTTTGTGTTAAAACAAGGGTGCAGACTGGGATGTCATTTGATTGAAGTCTTACGATTGTGGATCGATTCCGGCAAGGGAGGCGTGATGACGAACACCAATGCTTCGAACCATGGAGGGCGCGAGCCCCGGGCGTGGGGACGGCTCATTCTCTTCGTCCTCTTCCTGATGCTGCTCGCTGCGGTGTTGAAGGGCATGGGTTGGTGCATTGGCGGCGTGTGTGACATCGGGACGGACATGCTCTCCAAGTAGACGGTTCGCCCGCTCCCTGTGCTCCGTCCGGAACTCCCTGAACACCGAATTCAGAACGCTCGGCGCTCCCTGAAGCTTTCTCCACGACGAGGAGGCTTCTCCGGGAGCGCTCTGCAATTGCACTGATTTCCGCAGCTCTGCGGGGAGCCCTTCGAGCCATGCCCGCCCATTGCGACGCCAGTCTTTCCACCCGCCTCCGGGGCTTTCCGCCCGTCGTGGGCGAGGCGCCGAGGATCCTCATTCTCGGGAGCATGCCGAGCGCGGCCTCGATCGCCGCGCAGGCCTACTACGCCCATCCGCGCAACCGCTTCTGGCCAGTGATGGGCGCGGTCTTCGGGTTCGATGCGGGTGCGGCCTACGGCGAAAGGCTCGAAGCGCTCGAAGCGCGAGGCGTCGCGCTCTGGGACACGATCGAGAGCTGCGAGCGCACGGGAAGCCTCGACGCGGCGATCCTGCGTCCGATCCCGAACGCCGTCGCGGCGCTCCTCGAAGAGTACCCGTCCATCGTCCGCGTGGCGTTGAACGGCGCGAAGTCGGCGGACGTCTGGCGGCGCTTCGGTGCGCCGACGCTCTCGCCCAATCGGCTCGCCCGGCTCCGGGTTGAAGTCTGTCCTTCTACGAGCCCCGCCAACGCCCGGTGGCGTCTTGAAGATCTCGTGCGGGTCTGGCGCGCCGCGCTTCTCGGGTGATTGTCCACACGCCGCCCTCCCGGGTTGTCCACAGCCTTTTCATGGATTGCCTAAATTATAGGCAGTCGAAGACGGGCCGTATTTCTAGGCGAAAGAGACTTTTCCACAGGCTTCTCCACCCGAGTTGTGCAGAAAGATTGTGGAAAAGGAGAAGGCCCGGCGACGGGGCGGAGAGCGTTTCGGGCCCGAACTTTTCCTACAAAAACAGGGCGGTTTCCTTGAAAAGAAGCGGACGGCCGAAGTCGCCTCCGTCCGTCCGTCCGTCGTCCGTCTGTTGGAAAAGGTCTTCTGCGCGGAGCCTATCGTCCGAGCGCCGCCTTCGCGGCCGCTTCGCCCGCGGCGCGCCCGGAGGTCCAGGCGATCAGGAGCCCCGTGCCCGGCTCATAGACGCGGTTGTAGAAGGCGCGGTTCGCCATCTCGCCCACGGCCCAGAGGCCGGGGACGGGCTTCCCGGCGGCGTTGAGGACGCGCCATTGTCCGTCGGTCTTCACGCCGCCCAGCGTGCCGCCGATCACGGGCTTCACGCGCACGGCGTAGAAGGGCGCCTTGGTGAGGGGCGTGAGGTTCCCCGGGGCCTTCCCCATCACGGTGTCGCGCCCTTGGGCCGCATCGGCGTTGTAGCGCTCCATCGTCTTGGCGAGGTTCTGCGCGGGCACGCCCATGCGGCGCCCGAGCTCCTCCCAGGTGTTGCTGTTCACGGCGGTGTCGTAGCCGAAGTAGGCCATCAGGACGTTCGCCTTCTCGTAGTCGGTGCTGTCAAGAAGGAGCCACGCGTCGCGCTGTTCGCTCAGCGCGTCGCCGATCACGGGGAGGTCCTCCTTCACGAACCGCTCGCCCCGGTCGTTGACGAGCGTGATTCCCGCCCAACCCTTGGGGCCGAGCATCGCGGGGATCATCGGCGCGTAGGCGGGGGTGATGCCGGCGCCCACGGGCCAGCTGTCGGCGACTTCGACGCCGCCCGCAACGCGCGCGAGGTCGAGCCCGTCGCCCGTGATGGTTTTCGGCGCGGCGCCGAGATCGGTGAAGGCGGCCCAGCGGGGCGCGCGCTCGGCGACCTTCATGAGGTCGGAGGCGAAGCCGCCCGTGGCGAGCACGACGGCCTTGGCGCGGAATTCAAAGCGGTTGACGCCGTCGGAGGCCGCCGCCCCGGCGACGCGCCCGGATTCGTCGGTGAGGAGCTTCCAGACGGGCGTGCCGGTGAGGACTTTGGCGCCCGCCTTCTGCGCATGGGCGAGGAGCTTCGCCGTCTGCGCCTCGCCCGCCGGGGCGCTCTTTTCGACGCCGCGCGGCAGGAGCGCATAGGCGCCGATGCCGTCCACGGCCGAGGCGTCCGCGGCGAACTGCAGCCCCACGTTCTTCGTGAGCCACTCGACCGTGGCCGCGCTCTGATTCACCAGGTCTTCGACGCGGCGCGCGTCCGGGTATTGGGCCGACCCGCCGCGCACGGAGCGCTTCTGATCCTCGAGCCAGACCTTCACGAGGCCCGCCGGATCGGCCGGAGTGCCCGAAGCCCGCTGCAGCGCCGTTCCCGCGGCGGTGAGGCGCCCCTCGGCGAGCGCGCCCGTGCCGCCCGCCTTCGGGGCCT
>NZ_DAVZJY010000223.1:0-3652 GCF_052272535.1 Sutterella sp.
ATCACGTCGCAAATGATTCTCTCTCTCGAATGTCTTTCGGACAACGCACACGCGGCGCCTGCCGGCGAAGTCCGGCGGGAGGCACCGAAAGGCGGCGCAAGGCCGCCCGCAGCGGCGCGCTGCGGGGTTCGCTGCGGCAAAAAGACCGGCGTGGTGCCTCATGCACCGATCATCAAGGGATTATGTAGTCAGTCCCTGATGATACTAATTGCCTTGACGTATGTAAATCCCCCGGCAACATTTCATCACGTCCTGAAAGAGATAGTCGCAGGCGACGATCCTCAGGCCGCTCATGCGGCTCAAAAGACGAGCCGCATGCGGATGTGCGCGATGCCGCACTCGTCGAAGACGCCGCCTTCGGCCTTGAAGCCGTACTTCTCGTAGAACCCGCGGGCATGGGTCTGGGCTTTGAGGGCCACCTCCTTCAACCCGCACGCCTTCGCGTCCTCGAGGATCGCCTCGAGAACACGCGCACCCACGCCGCGACCGCGATAGGGCTTCAGCACCGCGAGGCGCCCCACGTGCCCGTCGGGCGTGAGGCGCCCGCAGGCGACCACCATGCCGTTGTGGTCGCGCGCGACGTAGTGCGTGCTCACAGGGTCGAGCGCGTCGATCTCCTCCTCCTTCGGGACCTTCTGTTCGGCGACGAAGACCATGAAGCGCACCCGCACGGCCGGATGCTCCATCTCCTTCCAATCGCCCTTTTCAATCTTGAGCTCCATTTCCATTCACTCCCTGCGGCGCGCCTGCGCGCAAAACGACAAAACCAATGAAAAAAGGCCCGCACTCCGCGGAGACGTCTCCGGGAAGGCGGGCCTCGTCAAGGCCGACCGTGGAACGAGCTGCCGGAAGGACGGGGAAGCCCCCTCCGTCCGGCGGACGCTCAGGGGTCTTATTCCTTCGTGAAGTCCTTCCCGGCGTCGCGGGCCTTCTTCACGTCGCCCGCGAGGGCGAAGGTGAGCTTCGTCGGATCGCAAAAGCGGCGCAGCGCCTTATTGACGTCCTCGACGGTGAGCTTCTCGATCGCCTCTTCAGTCTCCTTGGAGAACTTCCAGGTGCAGCCGCGCTCGAGGTTGTTCACCCAGTTGGAGGCGACGAGGCCGTCCTGCGCGCGGTTGACGGCGCGCGACTCGATGAGTCCCTTCTTCGCTTCGGCGAGCTCCTCGGCGGTGATGCCGTCGCGGAAGGCCTTCGCGAGCTCGTCCTTGAGGCTCTTCTCGGCCTGCGCAAGGTTATGCGGCGCGACGATGGCGCCGACGGACCACTTCGCGCGGTTGCCGAACGACGGAATCGTGATGCTCGAGCCCGAACCGTAGGAGAGGCCCTCCTTCTGGCGCAGACGGTTGACGATGCGGTTCGAGAGCCCGTCGGAGCCGCCGATGATCCAATCGGCCGTGATGAGGGCCGGCATGTCGGCATCGGCGAGGTTCGCCGGAAGGTCGACGCGGGCGAAGAGCATCGCGTTCTCCTTGTCGGGCGTGTCGATCACGAAGCGCGCCGGTGCGACCGGGCGGTATTCGGAGACGACGCGCTCGAAGGGAACGGCGGCATGCTTGCGGTCCACGATGTCCGCTTCAAGGGCCTTCACGACCTCATCGACGTCGAAGTCGCCCACGACGGCAATCTCGCCCTTTTCGAGGCCGAAGACGCGGTCGTAGTAGCCCTTCACGTCGCTGAGCGTGGTCTTCTCGAGGTCCGCGGTGATTTCAGTCAAGAGCTCGCGGTAGCGGGCGTCTCCCTTCGGATAGGTGTTGAAGTGCGCCGAAATCGCGTCGCGGCCCTTCGTCGAAGGCTCGTCCGAGCGCGCCTTGAAGCCCGCGATCGTCTGCTGCAGAAGCGTGTCGAACTCCTTCTGCGGATAGGTGGACTCGGTGAAGAGTTCGCCCATGAGCTTCAGCGCGGGCACGAGGTGCTCGCGGTCGGTCGTGAAGCTGAAGGGCGTGCCCTCGATCTTCAGGGCCGTGAAGGCGTCCTCAATCTGGTCGCGCGTCATCGTCTTGGTGCCGCGGGTGATCATCGCGCTCGCGAGAAGCGGGAGCGTGCTGCGCGCGAGCGAGGCGTTGTCGCCCACGTTGAAGCGCATCTTGACCACGACGGTGCCGCCGCGCGTCTGCTTGGGCAGCAGCGCCATCTTGACGCCCTTCACGTTCACGAGCTTCGTGCGGCGGTCGATGTTGTCCTGCGAGGCGTCGAACGCTTCGACCTCGGCGCCCTTGGCGGAGAAGGTGTAGCGCGAGACCACCTCCTCGGCGCTCGGGGCCGGGGCGATCTCGGCGCGCTTCGGGTCGTCGGTCGGCACGAAGAGGCCGACCACGCGGTTGTCGCGCACGAAGTACTTCGCCGCGGCGCGGTCAACCTGCTCGGCCGTCACGGCCTTGACGGTCTCGCGATCCACGAAGAAGAGCCGCCAGTCGCCGAGACCAATGTAGTCCGAGATGTCCACGCCGAACTCCTCCGGGTCGGAGAGCGTGCGCTCGAACATCGTCTCCTGGTCGACCTTCTGGCGGTTGAGCTCCTCAGCGGTCACCGGGGAGCGCGCGAAGGCGTTCTCAATTTCGTCGACGAGCTTCGTCTTCACGGCCTCGATATCGTCGCCCTTCTTCACGAGGGCGCCGAACATCACGAAGCCGGGCTTCTGCGCGGCGATCGGCCACCCGAAGACCTGGCTCGCCATGCCCGTCTCGACGAGGGCCTTGTAGAGGCGCCCGGTCGGAGCGTCGGCGAGGATGTCCGCGGCCATGGCCGTGGGTTCGTAGTCGTCCGAGAGCGCCGACGGGATGCGGTAGCCCACCGCCACCAACTGCGCCTCGCCCTTGCGGCGGATGAAGAATTCGCGCTCGCCGTCGGCCGTGGGCTCGACGGTCCACTCCTTCGGGAGCGTGCGCGTGGGCTTCGGGATCGGCCCGAAGCTCTCGGCGATCCAGCCGAGGACCTTCTTCTCGTCGAACTTGCCCGACACGGTGAGCACCGCGTTGTCGGGCTGGTAGTAGCGGTGGTAGAAGGCCTGGAGGTTCGCGATTTCGACGTTCTCGATGTCGCTGCGTGCGCCGATCGTGGAGCGCCCGTAGCTCTGCCAGTCGAACATCACGCTCTGCATGCGCTTCATCATCACGGAGAGGGGCTTGTTCTCGCCCATCTCGTACTCGTTCCTCACCACCGTCATTTCGGTGTCGAGGTCCTTCTGCGCGATGAAGGAGTTCACCATCGCGTCGGCCTGCCAGCCGAGCGCCCACTTCATGTTGTCGTCCGTAGCCGTGAAGCTCACGAAGTAGTTCGTGCGGTCGAGCCAGGTCGAACCGTTCATGCGGAAGCCCCGGCGCGTGAACTCCGCGGTCGGGTTGGGATAGTTCTTCGAGCCCTTGAACATCAGGTGCTCGAGCAGGTGCGCCATGCCCGTCTCGCCGTAGTTCTCCTGGCGCGACCCCACGAGGTAGGTCATGTTGACCGTCGCCGTGGGCTTGGCGGCGTCCGGATAGAGAACGACCTTCAGGCCGTTCGGAAGGCGGTACTCCGTGATGCCCTCCACCGTGACGCAGGGCGTCGGCAGTTCATTCATCTTCATCTTCTCCTCATCCGCGGCGGCGCCTGCGGCCCCCGCGGCCGCCGCGGCGGCGGCCGCGGCGAACAGAACATTCTTCAGAAATCGCATCGG
>NZ_DAVZJY010000224.1:0-3621 GCF_052272535.1 Sutterella sp.
CGGCCGCGGCCGCGGCGGCGGCGGCGCCCTGAAGGAATGAGCGGCGGGAAAGAATCGGCATGATGATGTCTCCTGGTGGCTGCCGTGCTGCGGGGGGCCGGTATCGGTCCGCCCGGCACGGGCGGGGGGGGGTCTTGCGGCGGCGTGCGCGGCGGCTGGGCCGCGCTCCTGCGTCGATCTGCCGGAAAGTCTCGTCCCCGCCCCTGCCTAGGCAGGGGGGCGCCCGGGCAAGACGGCGCGCCGAAGCGCGCTCAAAAGGCTCCCCAGGGACGGCCGCGGGGCGGGATGCCGGGCGGCCCCGTGCTAGATTTCCCGTCCGGAAGGAGCGGCGCGGGCGCGCCCTCCCGCGACGCCCCCCGAGGAGAGGAGAAGATGACGACCGAAGCCCCGCTCGTGCGGATCGTGGACGACAACCGGGAGCTGCTCGACTCGCTCGCCTTCATGCTGCGCTGCGAAGGC
Organism: Sutterella sp.; assembly: GCF_052272535.1. Lineage (NCBI taxonomy): Bacteria > Pseudomonadati > Pseudomonadota > Betaproteobacteria > Burkholderiales > Sutterellaceae > Sutterella > Sutterella sp. The sequence continues at coordinate 460 of NZ_DAVZJY010000224.1, forward strand.
TACGACGTCGCGGCCTATGAGAGCGCCGCGGCGTTTCTCGCCGCCGACTCGCCGAGCCGCGGCGGCTGCCTCGTGCTCGACGTGCAGATGCCCGGGCTCTCCGGCATCGAGCTCTTCAACGTTCTCGGCATGCGCGGCTACGACGTGCCGATCATCTTCCTCACGGCCCATGCCGACGTCGACATGGCCGTCTACGTGATGCGCGAGGGCGCGTGCGACTTCCACCAGAAGCCCATGAAGCCCGAGACCTTCCTTCCGGCGGTGGCCCGCGCCGTCGCCCGGGACCGCGCGAAGAAGGGCGGCATGACGGACCTGCAGGAGGAAGTCCGCCGCTGGCGCTCGCTCACCGACCGCGAGGAGGAGATCGCGCGGCTCGTGGGCGGAGGGTTCGTGAGCCGCACGATCGGCGAGCGGCTCTCGATTTCGCGCCGCACGGTGGACCACTACCGCGCGTCGGGGCTCAAAAAACTCGGGTTGAGCGAACCCGCGGACATCGCCGCCTTCTTCGAGCGCATCGACGCCTGGCGCGAAAAGAGCGCCGCGGCGGGCGTGTCCGTGCGGTGACTTCCCTCGCGCTAGCGCTTCACCGCCTCGGGGAGCATCACGCGCGCGCAGAGCCCCTGCGGGTCGAGCTGCACGAAGAGGAGCTGCCCGCCGTGGTTTTCAACGATCAGCCGCACGATGGAGAGCCCGAGGCCGAGGCCGTCGAGCTTGCTGCTTGAATGGACGCCCAAGAGCGCCGCAAAGGCCTCGTTTGAGAGCCTCGGACCGTTGTCCGATACTTCAATGACGATGCGCGGCGACTCGCCCGCGCGGTCGAGCCGGAGCCGGGCGGTCACCGCCCCGTTCGGGACGCCCGCGACGGCCTCGAGGGCGTTCTTCATGAGGTTTTCGAGTGCAAGCTCCAATTCCAGCGGGTCGCCCCAGAAGCAGACCGGAGCGTCGGGGGCTTCCGTCCGGACGGGCACCGCGGAGATCCGCGCGGCGTTTACCGTGTCGGCGGTCGTGCTGAGGAGCGCCCCGAGGTCGAGCTCCGTGCGCTCGCTCCCTGCGCCCTTGGCGTATTCACGCACCCGCCGCACGATCGCCTCGGCCGTTTCGGCCTGCCGGCGCATGATGGAGACGCCCTGTGCGACGAGGTCCTTCTCGACGGGACCGGGCCGGTCGAGAAGGCGCTCGACCCCCTGCGCGTAGCCCGTGAGGGTGGAGAGCGGTTGGCGCAGTTCGTGCGCGATCATCGAGGACATCTGTCCGACGGCGCCCGCCCGGGCGAGATCCTCCATGCGGCGCTGCGCCTCGGCGGCGCGCCTTTCGGTGCGCCGCTGCTCGTCGAGCGCCCGGCGCAGCTCCGCGGTCCGGACGTCGACCAGGTGCTGCGTGCGCCGCGCATGGAGCGCGAGGCCGAGGACGAGGACGAGGGCGAGGAGGATCCACTCGCGGTACTCGTCCCAGAAGCGCGTCCAGGTCCAGGTGCGCAGGTATTCGTAGGGCCCGCGCCGGATCGAGCGGTACATGAGGTCGGCGGACCTGAAGTCCGTGGCGATTCCCCAGCCGAGGCCGTCGGCGTCGCGCGGCTCCGAGAGGAGCGCGAGGGCCGCTTCGCGGGCGAGCGTCGCGGGCAGGTGCGGCGTGGCGAGCACGGACCAGTTCGGGTAGAGGGGGGTCGAAGAGAGACAGTGCGCCGGGTGCACGTCGTCCTTCACTGCAATGGGCTTGACGTCGGAGACGTCGACCCCAGAGCGCGCGAGCTCTTCGAGAAAGCAGGTGCGCACGATCGCGACGTCGGCGGCGTTCATCCGGAGGGCCGAGAGCTCCCGGCGCATGTCGTAGCCCGTTGAGATGCGCTCGGAGAAGAACGCATCGGGGTCTTCCCCGCGTGCGGCGATCTCCGCGAGGCCGATGTGGTAGCCCGCGAACGCGTTGGGGCCCGTGGTGACGAGCCGCCGGCCCTTCATGTCCGCAAAGGTGTTGATGTCCCCGCGGCTCTTCAACGTGATGAAGAGGCTCCCTTCGGCGTGGTTCGGGTCCGGCGCGAGGTTCGAAACCGCGGTGACGAGGTCCCGCGCGCCCTTGCGCTGCATGCGCAGGTACGTGCCCGTGGAGGCGAGGATCAGGTCGGCGTTCTCGATGTCGCTCGGGTTCCCCGAGCTCAGGTACGCCTCGAAGTTCCCCGCGCCGAAGACCTTCCTGAGCGCGGCGATCGTGCGCTCGATCAACGGGTAGTGGCTGTTCGGGTACGCAAAGGGCGAGACGGCGAGCCGCACCATCGGGCGCGACGGGTCGCTGGGGCCTTCAGGGGCCGCGAGCACGCGTCCGACGGTGAAGTCCGGCGCCTCCGAGGTCCAGGCTTCGTCCGAAAGGGGCGCGCCTGCGCACGGAAGGGGACCGGCGCAGAAGAGCGCCGCGGCAAGGGCGGAGACGATGGCGGCGGTTCGCATGGGTTGAGAACTGAGGACGGAGGGGGAATGGTCGGTGGAGGCTGGGCCACCCGTGAACGCAGATGGGCGCCGCTCGGCAAGGGGGAAAAGTCTACGCGGCGGATCTTTCGCCGCCCGCGGCCCTTCGGCCTTTTCTTGCGCATTTCCGCCCATGCCTAGGCAGGCCCTGAGGGAAGAATGCGCCTCATGCGGACTGAAGGCGCCCGGCTCCTTCCAAAAGGCGCCCGCCCTCCGGCCCCCAGACCCCCTCAGCTTACACATCAAAGGAACACCAGAATGCTCACCCGCCGTGATTGGATCAAGAAGAGCGCCGCGGCCTGCGCCGCCCTCGGCGTCGCAGCCGCACACGAGGCGCAGGCGGCCGCCCCCGCCGCCCCCGCGAAGAAACCCGCCGCGCAGCACGACTTCGACGTCGTGATTCTCGGCGCCGGCACGGGCGGTCTCATCGCCGCCGTGGAGGCCTTCGACCTCGGCCTCAAGCCCGTCGTGCTCGAGAAGATGGAGTGCCCGGCGGGCAACTCCCTCTACGCTTCGGGCGGCATCGCCGCCTGGGGGACGGCCCAGCAGAAGGCCGAAGGCCACGAGGAGACGCTCGAAGCCTTCCGCGCCGACATGATGAAGGTGTCGGAAAACCGCGCTGATCCGGCCTTGGTCGACGCCTACTGCGCGCACGTGGGCGAAGACATGGAGTGGCTGAAGAACGTCGTGGGCGTCAAGTTCGCGA
>NZ_DAVZJY010000225.1:0-3570 GCF_052272535.1 Sutterella sp.
AGTCCTCCGTTTTTTCATGCCTGCTTGGTCGAACTACTGCGGTTCCGTGCGCCGGCGCACGCGTCGGGCGGCAAGTCTTCCCGCCCATCCAGCGACTGAGAGCACCGATGAGAGCATCGCCGCCGCGCCTTCAAAAATCCGCACTCCTCGCTTCATCATCCGGTAGGACGCCCGCGAGGTCGCCGCCATGAAGTGGCGCACGTCGCGCAGCACCGTCTTCGCGGGCAGTCGGTCGAGAAGCTTCACGACCTCGGGCCCGAAGCGGTAGACGCTCATCACCTCGGCGACGCCGCGCTTCTCCACCGCCCGCACGATGCCGGGGCCACCGAAGCGGAGCACGGCCGCCGCGTCGCCGCCCAGCTTCTCGGCCGTGCGCACGACGCGCGGTATGTCGGCGAGGTTTTCCGAGCGGTTGAGAACTTCGAGCGCGGCGCCGAGTCCCTGCGTCGCGGCGCACCGCGTGAGGCCGCCGAGGGATTCGAGCTTTTTCGCCGCCCGCCCGCCTTCGGCCGCAAGCGCGGTCCTCCCGACGTCGAGCTCTTGCAGGAACGAACTCCAGGCGGCCTTGGCGCCGCCTCTTCCGCCCGCCTCCACTACGGCGTCCAGAGGCGCCACGCGCCCGATCACGGCCCAAGGTTCCGCCGCCGCCTCGACGAGCTCGCGCTCGATCCGGGGCGGGAGCTTCCCCGCGCGCTTGGCGGTCTTGAGGATCGACACCGCGCCCTTCGCCGTCGCGGCGGCGGGCGCTTCCGGCGTGAGCGCCGCGGCCGTGAGCACGATGCCGAGGGCGGAGAGCCCCGCGGTGAAGGCGTCCACAGGTTCGCCCGCGTACCAGCGGGCGGACTCCCTCAAGAGGTCCCGCACGTCGCCCACGGCCGTGAGGTCGGAGGCGAAGCCCGCGGCCTCGCCGTAGGTTTCGGCGCTCCCGCCCGTGAAGAAGCCCTTCATGGTCTCGGCGGCAACGTAGCCCGGAGACGCGCGCACGGCTTCGGCGCGCTTAAGTACCTCCGCCACTTCGCGCCCGGGCGTTTGCGCCGCCGACACGCCGGGAAGCGAGAGAAAGAGCCGCGCGTACTCCTCGGCCGTCCGATAGTCTCCGCGGGCGTAGAGCGTCTGGGAATATTCGATCGGGTTGACGATCTGCACGTCGGCGAGATAGTCCACGCGCTCGAAGACGATCCAGTCGACGGCCGCCGCCCCGAGGGCGAGCGTGAGGACGGGACCGGCAAGGGCGCTGAGCTTGAAGATGTTCGCCATGAAGAAGGAGAGGAGGACGCGGCAGGGGTGCGGAAGGTCGAATGACGGCGCCCTCCGAGCCTCCGGAAAGGACGAAGGACGCGTCCTCCCATTCTAGAAAGAGCGTCCTTCCTTGTTTTTCCGACGGCGGCGGAAAAGTCTTTCGGAACGTTCCGGCGCTTTCCCGCGCGTGAAGTGCGTCAGAGGCGCTTCACCGCGTCGATCATCAGATCCCAGAAGCGGTCCACGTCGATTCCGAGCCCCGCGATCGTGTGACATTCGCCTTTGACCGGGCGGCGGAGGTCCGCGACCGTCATGCCGGTGGTGAGCGCGCCCTTGAGTTCGACGTGAATCGGCGCAGGGCGCAGCGTGATGAGCGTCGGATCAATCACGCAGGCGACGGCGCAGGGGTCGTGCAGCGGCGGCGCGTCAAAGCCGCGCCAGACGCGGTAGTTTTCCGCATAGTCGTCGAGGATCCGCGAGAGGAGCTCGGCGGGCTTGGTGCCCACGGCGCGGATGCGTTCGCGCACCGCGGCGTTCGCACGCGCCTGATACGTGAGGTCGAGCCCGATCATCGTCACCTTCCAGGGCTCCTCGAAGACGATGTGGGCGGCCTCGGGGTCGTTCTCGACGTTGAATTCCGCACAGGCCGTGGCGTTGCCCTCGCGGCAGGCGCCGCCCATCAGCACCACCTCCTTCACACGGGAGACGATGCGGGGTTCGAGCCGCGCGGCGAGCGCGATGTTGGTGAGGGGACCGGTCGGAACGAGCGTCACCGTGCCGGCGGGCTCACGCATCACGACGTCGACGATCAGCTGCGCGGCCGGACGCGGATCGAGCGCGATGTCCGCTTCGGGAAGCTCCTCCTGGGTGAGGCCCCCGAGTCCGGTTTCGCCGTGGATCTCGGGCGCGGCCTCAATGGCCGGGCGGATGAGCGGCCGGCGGGCGCCCATCGCGACGGGGAGGTCCGTGATGCCGGCGACCCGCAGCACGCGCAGCGCGTTCGAGGTCACCTTCTCGATCGTCTGGTTGCCCGCGACGGTCGTGAGGGCAAGGAGCTCCACGTCAGGCGAGCCCGCGGCGAGCAGAATCGCCGCGGCGTCGTCGCACCCGGGGTCGCAGTCGAGGATGATGCGGCGCGGCGCCGCCTTCTGAGGGGTGGTCGTCATTTCGGAAGTTCCTTCAATCTGGAGGCGCGGCGCGCGGGCGGGAGCGCGGTCAGAGCGAAAGGATCGCGGTGTCCACGTCGTCGAAGGTCGGGATCGACTCGGCCGAACCCGCCTTCGTCACCGACATGGCGGCGGCCATGGCGGCGAACTTGAGGCCCTCCATCAGGACGGCGTGGCGGCGCTCGGCGGCGATGCCCTGCTCCTCGAGCTTCCAGGCGCGCATGAGCGCGCGCACGGCGTAACCCGTGAAGGTGTCGCCCGCGCCGGTGGTGTCGACCGCGTGGACGCGGAAGGCGGGAAGGTGCTCCACGGCGAAGCCCGGCTGCTTCACGGCGACGCCGCGGCTGCCGAGGGTGACCAAAAGCACCGTGTCGGGGTAGCGGCGGCCGAGCTCCTCGACCATCGCGAGCTGCTCTTCGAGCGTCTTCTCGGCCTTCTCCATCGCGAGGAGCCCTTCGGCTTCGGTTTCATTGAGCACGAGCGCAGAGAGGCGGTTGAGCGGATAGAGCGGCGCCTGACGGTCGAAGGGCGAGGGATTGAGGATCACGCGCATGCCCTTCTCGAGACCGAGCTCGATCGCGTCGCGCACGGCGCTCGTCTCGTTCTGCACGAGGAGCGCGTCGCCCTGGCAGAAGCCTTCGATCACCTCCTTCACGAAGCTGCGTGTGAGGCGCACGTTCGTGCCGGGGTAGTAGAGGATGGCGTTCTCAGCCTCGGGAATCACCTGAATGAAGGTGTGGCCCGACGGTTCGTTCTCGAGCACCTTGACGAGCGAGGTGTCGACGCCTTCGTTCGCAAGGAAGGCCTTGAGGAAGCCGCCGTCCGCCCCCACCATGCCGGCGTGGGAGACCTTCAGGCCCGCGCGGGCGAGCGCCACGCTCTGGTTGAGGCCCTTGCCGCCGATGTGCACCGCGCGGCGGTAGGCCGCTAGGGTTTCGCCGCCCCGCAGGAAGTGCGGCACCTGGTAGACGTAGTCGATGTTGAGCGAGCCGATGTTGAGAACGCGGGACATGGTGATGAATCCTTGTCGAGGCTTTGGGTGTGAATTGGGAAAATTCTGAAAGGATAAACCGATTGCGCGCCGTTGAAAAGGCCGGGAGGCCGCCCGGACAGGGCTGACGCACGGCGAAGTGGTCACTTCGTCGAACGATAGATCTCCACCAAT
>NZ_DAVZJY010000226.1:0-3563 GCF_052272535.1 Sutterella sp.
CGCCGCATTCCTCCCCATGAATGAATTCAGGGGCTTCCTGCGGCGGATTCCGTGAGAAACGGTACGTTCGGAAACAAGCCCGGGCGCTCTTCGTGGAGAGCGCAAAGAAAAAGACCCCGCGGGCAGAAGCAGAACTGCGCGCGGGGCCAAACCCTCATAAAACCCTCAAGGAGTTTCCGGCGGTCGGGCGTCTCTCTTCACTCAACCGCCGTGAGAAGAACTATAGGGAGCGGCGCGGTGCGGGATGTTTCAGCGGACGCTCCACCTGCAATCGAACGTGACGAGGAGGCGGCATAGGAAACGTTTGAGAACGTCCCGGGATCGCGGGGACTCCCGCTGCGGGTGGGGGCGGTGATTTCTCAAGAAAGCAAGGACTCACTTTGTTTAGGGCGATCAATGCTTCGGCCCCACGCTGCGCCATACGCCGGGACGATGAGGCGGCGCGGTGAACGAACCCTGAAGCGCTCGAAGGTTTTCCGCGCCGTCGGCAGGCCGCGGCCGCGCAATCGCCCGTGAGGCGGGAGCGGGAGCGCCGGCCGGAGCGGGCCAGCGGGATCGTTGGAGCGCATCCCGTGCGGGGCGGAAATACGCTCGGGTTGATTGGTGCAGCGCTTCTTGAAGCCGTCGCCGGCAGAGGGCGAGGATGAAACGAGGGGACGACCGCAGGAATGAAAAAAAACCTCGCAGGCGTTTCCCACCGCCTGCGAGGCTCAACCCTCAATTTTCTCAACCTAAAGTCAGGAGAAAATGCAGCCGGAAAGCCGTTCTCTCAGCGGCTCCTAACCACGGGTTGAACTATACGTGAAACACCGCTCAAGCTTCATGTCGGAATCGTGTTGATTGCAACAAAACGTGTAGACGGTGCTCGAGCCGGCTTCAGGACGAAAAAAAACCTCGCAGGCGTTTTCCCTTCGCCTGCGAGGCTCAACCCTCAATTTTCTCAACCTAAAGTTAGGAGAAACACGCCGGACGTCGTTCTCTCACCGCCGTCCGTCGTGAGATGAACTATATCCCCGCTCCCTCCTGAGAGGTATTGCAGGTCTGTGAGGCATGCAACAAAACGTGAAGAGTGCAAATTCGAGCTTGCAATTGCCCGTTGAGACCGCACGAAGAAGGCCGGCGCGGAAGAACTTCCGGCCGGCCTTGGCTTTGATTTATCTGCGTTTATGAGCGTCCGAGGCGTTTCTCATCAGAAGCGGCGCACGCGGCTCGAGCGCTCGGCATTGAGGATCTCCGCCGCCTTCGAGGCGATGCGGCCCGCGGTGAGGCCCGCGAACGAGTCTTCGCCCGCGCGGGCGTGGAGCACCACGGCGGCGAGCACCGCCTCGACCGTGTCGAAGTGCTGCGCGAAGAAGGAGCCGATCATGCCCGAGAGCACGTCGCCGCTGCCGGCGGTGGCGAGCGCCGCTGTGCCGATCGGGGAGAGCCAGGTGCGGGTGCTGCGCATGGCGACCAGGGTGCCCGGCCCCTTGAGGACCGTGATTGCGCCCGTCTGGAGCGCGAGGTCGCGCACGGCGTTGACGCGGTCGGCCTGGATGGTCTTCGGTTCGACCTTGAGGATGCGGGAGCCTTCGACCTCGTGCGGGGTGATGACGGTCGCGACCGTGCGATGCAGGAGCTCAACGAGGACGGCCTTGTCGCCGGCGATGAGGTTGAGCGCGTCGGCGTCGATCACGAGGGGGCGCGAGCACTTCAGGGCCGCCATGAGGCGCGACTTGGCGCGCGGGCTCGTGCCGAGGCCCGGACCGATCACGACGGCGGTGAACTTCTCGAAGTCAAGGGGCTCGCGCGAGAACATGAGTTCGGGCATCACCGGATCCACGGCCGGGGCGTTCTCGGCGAGAAGCTCCACGGTGACGGTGCCCGCGCCCATCACGAGGCCTGCGCGCGCGGCGAGCAGCGCGGCTCCGAGGTGCCCCTCGGCGCCGCCCACGACGGCGAGGTGCCCGAAGGTGCCCTTGTGGGAGAACTTCGCGCGGGGCTCGAGAACGTGCGCGTAGTCGGCGGGTTCAATCACGCCGAGGCGGGTGAGGGGAACAGAGACGTCGAGCTCGCTCATCACGACCTCGCCGGCGGCGTCCGCGCCCTCGTTCATGAAGAGGCCCGACTTGTGCGAGAGGAAGGTGATGGTGGCGTCGGCGTGCACGCCCGGAACCGTGCCCACCCAGAGGCCCGTTTCGCTGTTGAGACCCGAGGGGACGTCGAGCGCCACCTTGAAGCCCATGCGTTCGTTGAACCAGAGGAGCGCGTCCATCCAGACGCCGGTGATCGGGCGCTTGAGGCCCGTGCCGAAGAGGCCGTCCACGACGACGTCGGCCTTGCGGGCCATGTAGGGGTCTTCGAGCGTCTCGCCGCCCGCGGAGCGCCATTCGTCGAGCATCGCGCGCGCGAGCTCGGTCTTCGGGTCGCCGCCCGGGAGGACGAGGTCCACCGTGAAGCCGCGCTTCTTCAATTCCGACGCGCAGACAACGGCGTCGCCGCCGTTGTTGCCCGGGCCGACGAGTACGACGGCGTGGCCCGCGGGCACGCGCCCCGCGATCCATTGGGCGGCGAAGGCGCCCGCACGGCGCATCAGTTCGTCAAGGCCCATGCGGTTGGCGCAGCGCGCTTCGAGTTCGTGCGCTTCTTCCAGATTGAGGACGGTGAGGCTCATGTTCTTCTCTTCTCTCTTGGGATCGACCCGCCGCCCGGGGCGGGTCCGTTCTTTGCTTTGGTGGGCTCAATTCTAAGAAGAAGACGCATGTTTCGGCGTGCCGGCAGGCCTCGAGCGGCGCTATCGTAGTGGACCCTGCAATCCCAACTCCCAAGGAGAGGCTCCTTCCGGCCTCGAAGGAGAAGATTTTCATGACGAGCCGCTATCCGCTTCTGACGAACGCGCCCTACGCCGAGCGCAAGGACGATCCCCTCGAGGAGAAGACCACCTCCGAGGAGGTGCTCTTCGACGGCAAGTTCGTGCATCTGCTGCGCGACGATGTCGAGCTCCCGGACGGGCGCGCCTCGCAGCGCCTCTACTTGAGCCACGGCGGGGCCGCGGCCATGGTGGCGCTCGGCGCCGACGGCACGATCCTTCTCGAGCGGCAGTGGCGCCACCCCCTGAAGCGCGCCTTCTGGGAGATCCCCGCCGGGAAGATCGACCCCAAGGAAGAGGAGCTCGCCTGCGCCAAGCGCGAGTTGATCGAGGAGACCGGCACGGCCGCGCGCGACTGGACGCGGCTCGGCGTCATCAACAACGCCATCGGCTACAGCAACGAACACATCGTGATCTACCTCGCCGAGGAGCTCTCCGACGTGGAGCAGAAGTTGGACGACGGCGAATTCCTCGAGGTCTACCGCGTGCCCTTTGAAGAGGCCGTGGCGATGACGCTCGACGGCCGCATCACCGACGTGAAGACGATCTGCGGCATCTACTGGACGAAGGAGCTCCTCGCGCGCCGCAACGCCGATCTCGGGCTCTCGGGCCGCGACCTTCGCGCAATGTTGCGCGCGGGCGCGAACTGACCAAAAGATAGGCCTCGCACAAGCCCCGTCCTTCAGGGCGAGGTTAGCGAGGCCAAAATGTTTGT
>NZ_DAVZJY010000227.1:0-3528 GCF_052272535.1 Sutterella sp.
TGAGCGTTGGTCAAGTGGAGAATCCCCGTCCTTCAGGGCGGGGAGTGCGTCAAGGCACACCTGCCCTCCAACCTCCCCGCGGGCGCCAAGGCCCCGAAGGTCGGCTGGTGCGCGCACCTCGACACGGTGGACGCGGGCCTGTCGCCCGAAATCCATCCGCAGGTGATCCGCGGCTACCAGGGCGGCGACATCTGCCTCAACAAGGAGAAGGACCTCTGGATGCGCGTCAAGGAGCATCCCGAGGTCGAACGCTACGTGGGCGACGACCTCGTCGTGACGGACGGCACGTCGGTCTTGGGCGCCGACAACAAGTCCGCCGTCGCCAACATCATGACGGCGCTCCACATCATCCAGGACGAAGCGCGCCCGCACGGCGACATCTACGTCGCTTTCGTGCCCGACGAAGAGATCGGCCTGTGCGGTGCGAAGAAGATCGACTTCTCGAAGTTCCCGGTGGACTTCGCCTACACGATCGACTCGTGCGAATTGGGCGAGATCGTCTGGCAGACCTTCAACGCCGGCAGTGCGCGGCTCGACATCCAGGGCGTCACCGCGCACCCGATGAGCTCCAAGGGCGTGCTCGTCAACCCCATCCTCGCCGCGCACGACTTCATCGGCATGCTCGAGCGCACCGAGACGCCGGAATGCACCGCCGGCACCGAAGGCTTCGTCTGGGTGAACGGCATCTCGGGCGGCCCCTCGAAGTGCTCCGTCTCGATGAAGATCCGCGACCACAACCTCGAGGGCTACAAGGCGAAGAAGGCCTTGATCGCGGCGGCCGCCGAGTACCTCAAGACCCGCTACCCGCGCGCGAAGATCGCCCTCGCGTTTGAGGACGTCTACGGCAACATCGCCGACGCGATCAAGCCCGAGAACCGCGCCTGCGTCGACCTCCTCGAGGAGGCGATGGGGCTCGAGGGCGTCAAGCCGATCAACCTCGCGATGCGCGGCGGCACGGACGGCTCCTTCATCTCCACGCAGGGCATCCCGACCCCGAACTACTTCACCGGCGCGCACAACTTCCACAGCTCGTGCGAATTCATGCCGATGGGCTCGTGGCTGAAGAGCCTTGCGGTGACGCTGCGTCTGGTCGCCCTCACGGCGGGCGGGCGCTGATTTCCGCTTTGAAGGGGGCCGTTGCGGGGCCTCCGGATCTCCAACAGACGAAGAAGGGCGGCCCCCCTCAGCGGGAGCCGCCCTTCTTCTCCTTCTTGGGTGCGTTCAGAACGCACCCTTCTGCTGCGGATTATTCCGCGTGGCCGTAGTGCTTCGCGAGGTAGGTCTGCGAGTCCACCGCGCGGCCGTTCTTCGGCGGCGTGATGCGCTCGTAGATGCCGTCGGAGTGGAGCACCCAGCACTGCGTGTTGTCGGCGAGCTGCAGGTCGAGGGTCGCCTTGATGCGGTTGCGGATCCCGCGGTCGAGGACCGGGGTGAGGACTTCAATGCGCCCGTCGAGGTTGCGCGGCATGAGGTCGGCGGACCCGATCAGCATGAAGGGATCGCCGCCGTGCCGGAAGTAGTACGCGCGCGCATGCTCGAGGAAGCGCCCCACGATGCTGCGCACCGAGATGTTCTCGCTCACGCCGGGGATGCCCGGACGCAGGCAGCAGATGCCGCGCACGATGATCGAGATCTTCACGCCCGCTTGGCTCGCGGCGTAGAGCGACTTGATCACCGCGCGGTCCACGAGCTGGTTGCACTTGAGGATGATTTCGCCCTTGCCGGACTTGCGGTGGCATTCGATCTCGCGCTCGATGTGGGCGATGATCGAGGAGCGGGTGCTGTGGGGCGACACGACGAGCTCGCGGTAGGCGGTCTGGTTGGAGTAGCCCGTCATCACGTTGAAGAGGTCCGAGACGTCCGCGCAGATGTCCGGGTTCGCCGTGAAGAGCGCGTAGTCCGTGTAGATTTTCGCCGTGCTCGGGTTGTAGTTGCCCGTCGAGATGTGCACGTACCGGCACATGCCTTCGGACTCGCGGCGCACGACGAGGCAGAGCTTGGCGTGGATCTTGAGGCCGACGAAGCCGTAGACCACGTTTACGCCCGCCTTCTCCATCTCCTCGGCCCAGTTGATGTTGCGCTCTTCGTCAAAGCGCGCCTTGAGCTCCACGACGGCAGTCACCTGCTTGCCGCGGCGGCGCGCGTCGATGAGCGCGGCCACGATCGGGCTGTTCGAGCCGCAGCGGTAGAGCGTCTGCTTGATCGCGACCACCTGCGGGTCGGCCGCGGCCTGGCGGATGAACTCGAGCACGCCGTTGAAGCTCTCGTACGGGTGGTAGAGGAAGACGTCGCGGCTCTTGATGGTCGGGAAGACGTCGCCTTCGGCGATGAAGGCGGGTTCAAGCCCCTTGTAGGGCGGATCCTTCAGGGCCGGGCGGTCGAGGCCGATGAGCGGCATGAACTCGTTCATCGCGAGCGGGCCGCGGATGCGGAAGATCTGGAAGGGCAGGAGCTCGAGCTTCTCGGTGAGGAAGCTCGTGAGCGCTTGGTCCGAACCGTATTCGAGCTCGAGGCGGATCACGTCGCCGAAGCGCCGCTGGTCGATGAAGTCCTTGACGGCGGCCAAGAGGTCGTCGGCCTCGTCCTCTTCAATTTCGAGGTCGGTGTTGCGCGTGATGCGAAAGAGCATCGACTTGCGGACCTTGTGGCCCGGGAAGAGCTTTCCGAGGTGCTCGCGGATCAGGTCTTCGAGCAGGATGATGTCGTCGTCGCGCCCGTTCGGGTTGAAGCCGAGCTCGGCGTAGGCGGACTCCTTCGTGCGCGGCACGAAGATGAAGCGCGGCATGTTGTTCGGGGACTTGAGGCGGGCGTAGCGCACGCTTCCGTCGGGGCCCTCGAGCTCAACGAGAAAGTTGAGCGAGATGTTCGAGATCGTCGGGAAGGGATGCCCCGCGTCGATCGCCTGCGGCGTGAGGATCGGATAGATCTCGTTGAGGAAGTACCCCTCGAGGAAGCTCTTCTGCTTCTCCGTGAGGTCCTTGTAGCGCACGATCGAGATGCCCTTCTTCGCGAGTTCGGGGACGAGCTCCTTCCAGTGGTTCTGCGCGCGCGCGAGCATGCCGAGGACGCGGCGGCGGATCTCGGCGAGCTGCTTCACCGGGGCGAGGCCGTCCGCGGAGCACGAGGGCGCGCCGATCTTGAACTGTCGAATGATGTTCGACACGCGCACCATGAAGAATTCGTCGAGGTTGTTGTGGAAGATCGAGAGGAACTTGAGCTGCTCAAGGAGCGGCGTCTTCGCGTCGCACGCTTCGTCGAGGACCTTGCGGTCGAATTCAATCCAGTTGAGCTCGCGGTTGATGTAGAGGAGCGGATCGTCGAGATCAGGCACGCCCGTGACGGGCGGCAGCGGCGCGGGAGCGTCCTCGGTCGTCTGAGCGGCCTTCGCCTTCGGGGCGGCGCGCTTCTTCGCGGGCTTGGTCGTCTTGACGGCCTTCGCCGCAGCGCGCTTCTTCGGCGCGGGCTTCTGCTCTTCGGCAGCCGCGGGCGTCGCCGCGGCTGCGGCCTTCACGGTCTCTTCAGGCTTTT
>NZ_DAVZJY010000228.1:0-3522 GCF_052272535.1 Sutterella sp.
GGACCCCTCCCCCGCGGAGGGGCTCCGGCCGGGCCGCTTTTTCATTGAAAATCCGGGGACAGTCGCTTGACACCCGGAGTCAACTGAACGAAAATCACACGTTCTCAGAATCCGACCAATTCCTTACGAATCGTCGAATCGCCTGTGCGAGTAGGCTGTTCGGGGAGAATAGGGCCTTTCTGAAAACGGTTAAACCTGCGCCCCGGACGTCATCGGGACGCTTTTTTATCTATAGACGGACGATATGCCTACTATCAACCAGTTGGTTCGCAAGCCCCGTGAGCTCACGCACGACAAGAGCAAGAGCCCGGCTCTGAAGAACTGCCCCCAGAAGCGCGGCGTGTGCACCCGCGTGTACACGACGACCCCGAAGAAGCCGAACTCGGCTCTGCGTAAGGTCGCCAAGGTGCGCCTCACCAACGGCTTCGAAGTGATTTCCTACATCGGCGGCGAAGGCCACAACCTTCAGGAACACTCCGTGGTGCTCATCCGCGGCGGTCGTGTGAAGGACCTTCCTGGCGTGCGCTACCACATCGTGCGCGGCTCCCTCGACACCCAGGGCGTCAAGGACCGCAAGCAGGCCCGCTCCAAGTACGGCGCGAAGCGCCCGAAGGCGGCCTAATCGGCTTCGCGGCCCTGAGCCGCAGGCGAACGGCCGCTGGACGCTGCCGCGTCCGAGGCCGAGTAAGTCGCGGACGCTCAGTCCGCAAATTGATCAAAAATGCGCGCCCCGCAGTCTGATGTAGTCGGGAAGCGCGCAAGACTGAAGATAAAAGAGGAATTCAAATGCCCCGTCGTCGCGAAGTACCGAAGCGCGAAATCCTGCCGGATCCGAAGTTCGGCAGCGTTGAAGTTACCAAGTTCATCAATGTGATCATGCTCGATGGCAAGAAGTCGGTTGCGGAACGCATCGTCTACGGCGCCTTCGCGCAGATCGAAGAGAAGACCGGCAAGAGCGCCCTGGAAGTGTTCAACAACGCCATCAACAACGTCCGTCCGCTGGTGGAAGTGAAGTCCCGCCGCGTCGGTGGCGCGAACTACCAGGTCCCGGTCGAAGTCCGTCCGGTCCGCCGCCTCGCCCTCGCCATGCGCTGGCTGCGTGAGTCGGCCAAGAGCCGCTCCGAGAAGTCGATGCCGCAGCGCCTCGCCGGCGAGCTGCTCGACGCCAGCGAAAACCGCGGCGGCGCCGTGAAGAAGCGCGACGAAGTCCATCGTATGGCTGAAGCCAACAAGGCCTTCTCGCATTTCCGCTTCTAACTGCATCCCGACCGCACGGCGCCCTCCGGGGCACGTGCGGCGCACTTTGAGAGGAACCTTAAATGGCTCGTCAGACTCCGATTTCGCGTTATCGCAATATCGGTATTTCCGCCCACATCGACGCGGGCAAGACCACCACGACCGAACGCATCCTGTTCTACACGGGCGTCAACCACAAGATCGGCGAAGTGCATGACGGCGCTGCGACGATGGACTGGATGGAGCAGGAACAGGAACGCGGCATCACGATCACGTCGGCCGCCACGACCTGTTTCTGGCGCGGCATGGAGATGCAGTGGCAGCCGTACCGCCTGAACATCATCGACACCCCGGGCCACGTCGACTTCACGGTCGAAGTGGAGCGCTCGATGCGCGTGCTCGACGGCGCCTGCATGGTGTACTGCGCCGTGGGCGGCGTTCAGCCGCAGTCTGAAACGGTGTGGCGTCAGGCCAATAAGTACCACGTGCCCCGTCTTGCGTTCGTCAACAAGATGGACCGCACCGGTGCGAACTTCTTCAAGGTCTACGACCAGATGAAGAAGCGCCTGCAGGCCAACCCCGTGCCGATCGTCATCCCCATCGGCGCCGAGGACATGTTCCAGGGCGTCGTCGACCTTCTGAAGATGAAGGCCATCATTTGGGACGAGAAGTCCCAGGGCATGAAGTTCTCGTACGAGGAGATTCCCGCCGAGCTCGTCGACTCCGCCAACGAATGGCGCGAGAAGATGATCGAGGCGGCCGCTGAAGCGAACGAAGAACTGATGAACAAGTACCTCGAGGAAGGCACGCTTCCCGAAGAGGAGATCATCAAGGGTCTTCGTCAGCGCACGATCGCCTGCGAAATCCAGCCGATGCTTTGCGGCACCGCGTTCAAGAACAAGGGCGTGCAGCGCATGCTCGACGCCGTCGTGCAGTTCCTGCCGGCCCCGACGGACATTCCGCCGGTTCCGGGCTTCGACCTGAACGACAAGGAAGTCACCCGTGAAGCGAGCGATGACGCTCCCTTCTCGGCCCTCGCCTTCAAGATCATGACCGACCCGTACGTGGGCCAGCTCACGTTCCTTCGCGTCTACTCGGGCATCCTCAACTCCGGCGACACGGTCCTCAACTCCGTCAAGGACAACAAGGAACGCATCGGCCGTCTGCTGCAGATGCACGCCAACGAGCGTAAGGAAATCAAGATGGTCGAGTCGGGCGACATCGCCGCGGCCGTGGGCCTGAAGTCCGTCACGACGGGCGACACGCTCTGCGCCCTCGACGCCCCGATCATCCTCGAGCGCATGGAGTTCCCTGAACCCGTGATCTCGCAGGCCGTCGAGCCCAAGACCAAGGCCGACCAGGAAAAGATGGCCCTCGCCCTCAACCGTCTCGCGCAGGAAGATCCGTCCTTCCGCGTCCGCACGGATGAGGAGTCCGGCCAGACCATCATCTCCGGCATGGGCGAGCTGCACCTTGAGATTCTCGTCGACCGCATGAAGCGCGAGTTCAACGTCGAAGCGACCGTCGGCAAGCCCCAGGTGGCCTACCGCGAAACGATCCGTTCGACTGTTGAGAACGCCGAATGCAAGTTCGCCAAGCAGTC
This sequence comes from Sutterella sp., assembly GCF_052272535.1. Lineage (NCBI taxonomy): Bacteria > Pseudomonadati > Pseudomonadota > Betaproteobacteria > Burkholderiales > Sutterellaceae > Sutterella > Sutterella sp. The sequence goes on from NZ_DAVZJY010000228.1 coordinate 2,840, forward strand.
GGGCGGCCGCGGCCAGTACGGTCACGTCGTCCTCAAGCTCGAACCGCTCGAACCCGGCAAGGGCTTCGAGTTCGTCGACGCCATCAAGGGCGGCGTGGTTCCGCGCGAATACATCCCGGCCGTTGAGAAGGGCGTTGAAGACACCCTGAAGTCCGGTGTTCTCGCCGGCTTCCCGGTCGTGGACGTCAAGGTCACGCTGCACTTCGGTTCCTACCACGAAGTCGACTCGAACGAAAACGCGTTCAAGATCGCCGCTTCGATGGCCTTCAAGGACGGTATGCGCAAGGCGAACCCCGTCCTCCTCGAGCCGATCATGTCCGTTGAGGTCGAGACGCCTGAGGAAAAGATGGGCGACGTGATGGGCGACCTGTCGTCCCGCCGCGGCATGATCCAGGGCATGGAAGACCTGCCCGGCGGCGCGAAGAGCATCAAGGCCGAGGTTCCGCTCGCCGAGATGTTCGGCTACGCCACGCAGCTGCGCTCCCTCACGCAGGGCCGCGCGACCTACACGATGGAGTTCAAGCACTACGCCGAAGCTCCGCGTGCCGTCGCCGAAGCTGTGATCGCCGACAAGACGAAGTAAAATCAATCGGATAACCTGATCCAAACCATTTGACAAGGACTGAAAATGGCCAAGGAAAAATTTGAGCGCAAGAAGCCCCATGTGAACGTGGGCACGATTG
>NZ_DAVZJY010000229.1:0-3507 GCF_052272535.1 Sutterella sp.
TTTTCTTCTCAGGGGCCACACGGCGGGCGAAAAAAATCATTAGACTGCGTGCGCAATCAATCTCGGTATATCCCTTTCCCCTCGAGATACGGGTGCAACGCCCCTCGAAGAATCGGACCTTCAGCCCGCAGGGACCTGCAGTCCCTTCCGGCGCCGACTGAACCCAATAAAACATGCCGCTCACGGACGCGGCGGTGCGACCGCTCCGCAGTTTCCCGACGGTATATTTTTTTTTGCACTCAGAGGTTGTTATGCGACTCCTTCAGACGGCTCTGACGTTCGACGACGTCCTGCTCGTTCCCGCCTATTCCGAAATCCTTCCCCGCGACACGCAGCTGCAGACGAAGCTCACGCGCGGCCTCTCGATCAACATCCCGATGGTCTCCGCGGCCATGGATACCGTGACGGAAGCGAAGCTCGCGATTGCGCTCGCTCAGGAAGGCGGCATCGGCTTCATCCACAAGAACATGACCGCCGATCAGCAGGCCGCGGAAGTCGCCAAGGTGAAGCGCCACGAAGCGGGCGTCGTCGCCGAGCCGATCACCATCGGGCCGGAGATGCTCGTGGGCGACGTGATCGCCCTCGCGCGCGAACACCGCATTTCGGGCCTCCCGGTCGTCGCCGAAGACGGCACGGTGCTCGGCATGGTCACGAACCGCGACCTGCGCTTTGAAACCCGCATGAGCGTTCCGGTCCGCGAAGTGATGACGCCGCGCGAACGCCTCGTCACGGTCCACGAAGGCGCCTCGCTCGAGGAAGCCAAGGAGCTGATGCACCAGCACCGCCTCGAGCGCGTCCTCGTCGTCACGAAGGACTTCCGCCTCGCCGGCCTCATGACCGTCAAGGACATCACGAAGGCGACCGACCATCCGTTCGCCGCCAAGGACGCCAAGGGCAAGCTCCTCGCGGGCGCCGCGGTCTCCGTCGGCCAGGGCACGGAGGAGCGCGTCGAGAAGCTCGTGGATGCGGGCGTCGACGTCATCGTCGTGGATACGGCCCACGGCCACTCCAAGGGCGTTCTTGACCGCGTCAAGTGGGTCAAGACCCACTACCCGGATCTGCAGGTGATCGGCGGCAACATCGCCACCGGCGAAGCCGCCCTCGCCCTCGTCGAGCACGGCGCCGACGGCGTCAAGGTCGGCATCGGGCCGGGCTCGATCTGCACGACCCGCATCGTCGCGGGCGTGGGCGTGCCGCAGATCACTGCGGTGAGCAACGTCGCCGAAGCCCTCCAGGGCACGGGCGTTCCCTGCATCGCCGACGGTGGCATCCGCTTCTCGGGCGACATCGCCAAGGCGATCGCCGCGGGCGCGAGCTCCGTGATGATGGGCGGCATGTTCGCCGGCACCGAAGAGGCCCCGGGCGAAGTGATCCTCTACCAGGGCCGCTCCTACAAGTCCTACCGCGGCATGGGCTCCCTCGGCGCCATGGGCAAGGGCTCGGCCGACCGCTACTTCCAGGACAACAACCAGGGCAACATCGACAAGTTCGTTCCGGAAGGCATCGAAGGCATGGTTCCCTACAAGGGCTCCATCTCCGCGATCATCTATCAGATGATCGGCGGTCTGCGCTCCTCGATGGGCTACTGCGGCTGCCGCACGATCGAAGAGATGCGCACCCGCGCCCGCTTCGTGCAGATCACCGCCGGCGGCCTGCGCGAATCGCACGTCCACGACGTGAAGATCACGAAGGAAGCCCCGAACTATCGTCAGGCCAACTAACTAAGCGGATCTCCCGGAAGCTGAAGGCGGCGCGCCGCCTTCAGCCCCGGGATCTTCCCCAAAAGGCGTCCGACCCGGCAAGAACGGGCGCGGGCGCCTTTTGCGTTCTGTTATAGTCACGCGCGCGCACCGCACGTCCCACTCCGGGAGCGGCGCGCCGCGAAAGAATTTTCCTTCTCCGGAAGCTCTCATCCATGCAGACAACCCACGACCGCATTCTTATTCTCGACTTCGGCAGCCAGGTGACCCAGCTCATCGCCCGCCGCGTGCGCGAAGCCCACGTCTACTGCGAAGTGCACCCGAACGACGTCTCCGCGGAATTCATCCGCGAATTTGCGCCGAAGGGCATCATCCTCTCGGGCTCGCACATGAGCGCCTATGAAGAGAGCAACGACCAGGCGAGCGAAGCCGTCTTCGAAGCGGGCGTTCCGGTCCTCGGCATCTGCTACGGCATGCAGACGATGGCCCAGCAGCTCGGCGGCAAGGTCGAGAGCGGCGCCAAGCGCGAGTTCGGCTACGCCGAAGTGCGCGCGCGCAACCACACCAAGCTCCTCGAGGGGATCGAGGACTTCCGCACGGAAGCGGGCGAAGGCATGCTCAAGGTCTGGATGTCGCACGGCGACAAGGTGACCGAGCTCCCGCCGGGCTTCAAGGTGATGTGCTCGACGCCGTCGTGCCCGATCGCCGGCATGTGCGACGAGACCCGCGGCTTCTACGCCGTGCAGTTCCACCCGGAAGTGACCCACACCGTCAAGGGCCGCGAGATCCTCAACCGCTTCGTCCTCGACGTCTGCGGCTGCCGCCCGGACTGGGTGATGGGCAACTACGTGAACGAAGCCGTCCAGAAGATCCGCGAAGAGGTGGGCGAGGATGAAGTGATCCTCGGCCTCTCGGGCGGCGTGGACTCCTCCGTCACGGCGGCCCTCATCCACCGCGCGATCGGCCAGCGCCTCACCTGCGTCTTCGTGGACAACGGGCTGCTGCGCAAGGGCGAGCGCGAACAGGTCCGCGACACGTTCGAGAAGAACATGGGCCTCAAGCTCATCGTCGTGGACGCCGTCGACCGCTTCATGAACGCGCTTGCGGGCGTCTCCGACCCCGAGCAGAAGCGCAAGATCATTGGCCGCGAGTTCGTGAACGTCTTCCAGGAAGAGGCCGCGAAGATCAAGAACGCCAAGTGGCTCGCCCAGGGCACGATCTACCCGGACGTGATCGAATCCGCCGGCGCCAAGACGAAGAAGGCGAAGGTGATCAAGAGCCACCACAACGTGGGCGGTCTCCCCGAGACGCTGCACCTCAAGCTCCTCGAGCCGCTGCGCAGCCTCTTCAAGGACGAAGTGCGCGAGCTCGGCATCGAGCTCGGTCTGCCCGCCGAGATGGTCTACCGCCATCCCTTCCCGGGCCCGGGCCTCGGCGTGCGCATCCTCGGCGAGGTGAAGAAGGAGTTCGCCGATCTGCTGCGTGAAGCCGATGCGATCTTCATCGAAGAACTGCGCCGCGCCGGCTGGTACGACAAGGTGAGCCAAGCCTTCGTGGTCTTCCTCCCGGTGAAGTCCGTGGGCGTCATGGGCGACGGCCGCACCTACGAGTGGGTGGTGTCGCTGCGCTCCGTGCAGACCTCCGACTTCATGACGGCGAAGTGGAGCGAGCTCCCCTACGACCTCCTCGGCACGGTCTCTAACCGCATCATCAACGAGGTCCGCGGCATCAACCGCGTGGTCTACGACGTGAGCGGCAAGCCGCCCGCCACGATCGAGTGGGAATAAGACGAAGGGCCGGCTGAGGC
>NZ_DAVZJY010000230.1:0-3505 GCF_052272535.1 Sutterella sp.
GAGGAGCGCGCGGGCCGCAATGACTCCGACCGCACGGGCGTGCCCTTCAAGGAGGGGCGCGACATGAGCGGCCGGCGCACGCAGCGCGCCTACCGCAAGGGCCCGACCGAAGACGACGCCACCCCGCGCGGTCCGAAGTCGGGGCGCGGTCCCCGGGGCGGACGCCTCTGAGGACTTCGGGTCCCGTGGGCGCCCGGGGCGCCGCGGGCGGCGAGAAAGTCGCCCCGGCTCCTTGCGCCCGGGTTGAGTTTTCCCTAGAATCACGCCTATTCTTCAAGGCCGGTCAGAGCCGCCGGAGGGTTCGGCCCTCCAGCCGGAGACCGAATGCCGGATGAACCGAAGTGCGGGCCCAATGTCGGCCCTTCTCATTTTTTTGAGGGCACGAGCGGTCCGGCAGAGGATGTCCCCAGGCGCTCCCGCAGGGAGTCTTCGCCCAGGACGCCTCCACCGCCTTGAGACGTCGCATTCTGGCAGTCGCGCCCGTCCGCATGAAACGGGGCGCCCCGTCTCGGAGGAGAGCTTCTCTCCCGCAGCCGGGGCTCCCTGCGGAGGAGCTGCGGCCGTGCCGCCTGCGCCGCCACCCCAAAGCCGCAAAAGACGGCTTCATCAGGGCGGGCGGATGCGGGAGAGAGAAATGGGCAGTGATGCCCATTTTTTTTTGATCTCGAGCGGACCACTGCGGCGGCCCCGTTCTCCCGGCGAATCGAAGGGAGGGCCCCGGCGCCGCGGCGTCCGCTCCGTTTGAAGGGTTTTGAAGCCTATGAATTCATCCTCCGGAGCCTTGAGCGCCCTTGTGGAGAAGACCGTCGAAGGGCTCGGCTACGAGTACGTCGACTGCGAGCGCCTCGCGCGCGGCCTCGTGCGCGTCACGATCGACACGACGGCCGAAGGCGGCATTTCGCTCGAAGACTGCGAGCGCGTGAGCGATCAGCTCACGCACCTCTTCACGGTCGAGGACGTGCCCTACGAGCGCCTCGAAGTCTCGTCTCCGGGCGTCGAGCGCCCCCTGAAGCGCGCCCGCGACTGGGAGCGCTTCGCGGGCGAACTCGCCGCGGTCGAGCTCTTCGCGCCCATGCAGGCCGAAGGCTTCCCGGCGGCGGGCCGCCGCAAGCTCGAGGGCCGCATCATCGGCATCTCGGGCGAGTCGGGCGCCGAGAGGATTGAATTCGACTACTTCGAGGTCGACGTCGCCCGCACGCCGCGCGCCGCGGCGCTGCGCGCCAAGAAGCGCACGACCGTCGAAGCCGCGCCCGTGCGCGTCGCCTTCCCGCTCTCCGAGGTCGAGCGCGCCCATCTCATTCGTGAACTGAACTTCAAGGGGTAGGAAGAAAATGAACTGCCGTGAAATGCTCGAGCTCGTGGACGTGCTCGCCCGTGAAAAGAACGTCGAGAAGAACATCGTCTTCGGCGTGCTGGAAATCGCCCTCGCGAGCGCGATCAAGCGCGCCCGCTTCCCCGGCGAGGACGCCGACATCGTCGTGCGCGTCGATCAGCAGACGGGCGAATTCACCGCCGTGCGCCGCTGGCTCGTCGTGCCCGACGAGGAAGGCCTGCAGGAGCCCGACCACCAGGAGATGTTCTCCGACATTCATGACGAATATCCCGACCTTCAGCCGGGCGACTACGTCGAGCGTCCGATCGAGAACGTGGACATCGACTCCGCGGGCCGGCGCTTCGCCCAGGACGCCAAGCAGGTGATCCTGCAGCGCCTGCGCGACGCCGAGCGCGAGCAGATCCTCGCCGAGTTCCTCGAGAAGAAGGAGTCGATCGTCACGGGCTCGATCAAGCGCATGGACAAGGGCGACGCCATCGTCGAGGTGGGCCGCCTCGAGGCGCGCCTGCCCCGCAACCAGATGATCCCGCGCGAGAACATGCGCACGGGCGACCGCGTGCGCGCCTACGTGGACCACGTCGGCGACACCCCGAAGGGCAAGACCGTGATCCTCTCGCGCACCTCGCCCGAATTCCTCAAGAAGCTCTTCGAGCTTGAAGTGCCCGAAATCGAAGAGGGCATCATCGAGATCAAGGCCGCCGCCCGCGATCCGGGCGCGCGCGCGAAGGTCGCCGTCACCTCGCACGACCACCGCGTGGACCCGATCGGCACCTGCATCGGCATGCGCGGCTCGCGCGTGAACGCCGTGACGTCCGAACTGTCCGGCGAGCGCATCGACATCGTCGTCTGGAACGAGGATCCCGCGCAGTTCGTCGTGGGCGCGCTCGAGCCCGCGAAGGTCCGCTCGATCGTGATGCTCGAGGACACCCACACGATGGAGGTCGTGGTCGACGAGGACAACCTCGCCGTCGCGATCGGCCGCGGCGGCCAGAACGTCCGCCTCGCCTCCGAGCTCACCGGCTGGCAGATCAACATCCTCACGCAGGCCGAGGCGAGCGAGAAGCGCGACGCCGAAGTCGCCCGCATCCGCGAGGAGTTCATGAAGAGCCTCGACATCGACGAGGCGGCCGCCAACGTGCTCATCGCCGAAGGCTTCTCCTCGATCGAGGAGATCGCCTACGTGCCCGAGAAGGAGCTCTTCTCGATCGAAGCCTTCGACAAGGAGACGATCGAGGAGCTGCGCGCCCGCGCCCGCAACAAGCTCCTCGCCGACGCGATCACGCGTGAGGAGAACCTGCGCAAGGCCGACCCGGCGCTCCTCGCGCTCGAGGGCATGGACAACGACCTCGCGAGCAAGCTCGTGGGCCGCGGCGTGCGCACGCTCGACGACCTCGGCGGCCTCGCCACCGAAGAGCTCGTCGAGATCACCGGGCTTGACGAGGCCGCCGCGAGCCGCCTCATCATGGCCGCCCGCGCGCACTGGTTCGGCGAAGACGCCGCCAAGGCCGAAGCGGCTGAAAAGAAGGAATGACGCTCCTGCTGCGAGCATCCCACCCACCCAAACCGCATCCCGCATGAATGCGCCCTTCAAGTGGCGCCGCGTAAGCGGCCCCCGCTCCCCCCTCCCCGCCGGGAGGGGCGGTGAGCGCAGGAGGCCTCCGCGCCGCCAGGGGCGCATTCGAAGGAGTAGAAAAGAACATGACCAGCATGACGGTTAAGGAATTCGCGCAGGAACTGAAGCTCCCTGCCAAGACCCTCATTGAGCAGCTTCGCGCCGCGGGCGTGGACAAGTCCGCGGAGACCGACACGCTCTCCGACGCCGACAAGAACCGGCTCCTTGACAGCCTGCGCATCGAGCGCACGCAGTCGAGCCAGAGGAAGATCACCCTCACCCGCAAGGAGAAGAGCGTGATCAAGCAGAGCGACGCCTCCGGGCGCGCCCACACGATTCAGGTCGAAGTGCGCCGCAAGCGCGTCTTCGTGAAGAACCCCCAGCTGCAGGCCGAGGAGCAGGCGCGCATGGAGGCCGAGGCCCGCGCGCTCGCTGAGAAGCGCGCCGCCGAGGAGGCCGCCCGCCGCGAGGCCGAGGCCGCCGCCGAAGCCGCCCGCCGCAAGGCTGAGGAGGAGCGCCGCGCCGCCGAAGAGAAGGCCCGCCGCGAGCGTGAGGCGGCC
>NZ_DAVZJY010000231.1:0-3493 GCF_052272535.1 Sutterella sp.
AGCGGCCGCAGCCGCCGCGGAGGCGGCCGTCGCCGCCCTCGGCCACCAGATCGGCACCGCTTCGACGCTCACGGCGCCCGTCTCGGGGATCGTGCGCACGCGGCTCGCCGAACCCGGCGACATGGCGGGACCCTCCCGCACCGTCTATCAGCTCTCGATCGTCTCGCCCAAGTGGGTGCGCGCCTGGGTGACGGAGCGGCAGTTGGGGCTCGTGAAGGAAGGAGCACCCGCCCGCATCTCCACCGACACGACGGAGCCCCTCACGGCGCGCGTGAGCTGGATCTCGAGCACCGCGGAATTCACGCCCAAGACCGTGCAGACGGCGGAGCTGCGCGCCGCGCTCGTCTACGAAGTGCGCCTCGAGCTCGCGGACCCTGAGAATCGTCTGCGCCTCGGGCAACCCGTCACCGTGGACTTCCTCCCCTGATGCCGAAGGGCTTCCAAGCCATGACGCCCCACGCCGCCCCTCCGATCTCGGTCGAAGGACTCCGCAGAAGCTTCCGGGGTCCGGACGGCCGGCCCTTCGACGCCGTTGCGGGCCTCACCTTCCGCATTGAGACCCCAGGCACGATCGTGAGCCTCATCGGCCCGGACGGTGCGGGAAAGACCACGCTCCTGAGGCTTCTCGCCGGAATCCTCACCCCCGACGCGGGCGAGGTGCGGCTCTTCGGCCGGCGGCCCGACACGAACGACCCGGAATTCGTCGCGACGCTCGGATTCATGCCGCAGCGCTTCGGGCTCTATGAGGAGCTCACCGTCTGGGAGAACTTCAAAATCTTCGGAGCGCTCCGAGGCGTCGAAGGCGCGGCCCTTGAAACGCGCTTTCGCGACCTGATGACGCTCTCCGGGCTCAAGGGGTTCGAGGGACGCGAGGCCGGAAAGCTCTCCGGTGGCATGAAGCAGAAGCTCGGGCTCTCGTGTTCGCTCCTCTCGGAGCCGAAGCTTCTGCTGCTCGACGAACCCACCGTTGGGGTGGATCCCCTCTCGCGGCGCGAGCTCTGGCGGATTCTCGAGGCGATGCGCACGCGCACCGGCATGACGGTTCTGGTTTCAACGGCCTATCTCGAGGAGGCCGCGCGCACCGACCGCACGATGCTCCTCTCCGAAGGGCGGCTTCTCGCCGAAGACGCGCCCGACGCGCTCGCGCAGACCACCGCCGGCCGCGGCTGGCGGGCCCGGGCCCTGAAGGACGCCGACGAAGCGCGACTCGCGCGCGCCCTGATGCACGACGTCCGCGCGGCGTCCGATTCGCCCGCCGCCGCGCCGTGGCTCGACGCCGTCCCTCACGGCGAGTACGTGGACCTCCTCACGGCGGCGGACCATACCCGGAGCGGGACGCCCCCGCGCCTCGCCACGGACGCCCCGGAAGCGCACCTGGAGCCCCGAGCGCCCACGCTCGAAGACGCCTACTGCGCCCTCACCTTTCCCGAGACGCGAGCAGTCCACGCAGCGCCGGCCGCGCCCGCACGGCGCACCGACCCGCCCGCACCGACCCGGACGGCCGGGAACCCTCTGAACGCTCAGGACATTCAGGACGCCGTCGTCGCCGAGGGGATTTCCCGACGCTTCGGCGCCTTCACGGCGGTCGCGGACACCTCCTTTCGCGTGCGCCGCGGCGAGATCTTCGGACTTCTCGGCCCCAACGGGGCGGGAAAGACCACCACCTTCCGCATGCTCTGCGGTCTTCTCGCCCCGTCGGGCGGGCGGATTTCGGTCGCGGGCGTGGATCTGAGAACCGCGCGGAGCGCCGCGCGCGCGAAGGTGGGCTACGTCGCGCAGAAGTTTTCCCTCTACGCGCAGCTCTCCGGAAGAGAAAACCTCGAATACTTCGGCGGCTGCTTCGGGGTGTCGGGGCGCGCCCTGCGCGAGCGCATCGACGAGCTCACGGCCGGCGGCGAGCTCGCGCGCCGGCTCGACGCCCGCGTGGGGGAACTCCCGCTCGGCGCGAAGCGTGAACTCGCGCTCGCCTGCGCGCTCATCCACCGCCCGGAGATCCTCTTTCTCGACGAGGCGACCTCAGGGGCGGACGTCTGCGCGCGCCGCGCCTTCTGGCGGCGGATCGTCGACCTCGCCCGTGCGGGAACGACGGTGGTCGTGACCACCCACTTTATGGAGGAGGCCGAGTACTGCGACCGCTTCCTCATCCAGGACGCGGGCCGGGTGCTCGCGCTCGGCACCCCGCTCGAAGTCCGCCGGCGCGCCGGGGCGGCGAGCGTTGAGGAGGCCTTCGCGCGGATCGTGACCGATGCGCGCCGACGCAACGCGGAGGGATTCGCCTCATGACCGCCGCACCCCCAAGCCTGAGGCGCTTTCTCGCGCTTCTCTTCAAGGAGTTCGCGCAGATGCGCGCCGACCCGGCCTCCCTCTTCATGGGGACGCTTCTCCCGGTGATCCTGATCCTGCTCTTCGGCTGGGGGCTCTCGATGGACCTCAACCGCGTGGGGGTCGCCGCGGCGCTCGGCGAAGACTCGCCCGCGGCGCAGGCCCTCATTGCGAAGCTCCGCGGCTCGCCCTACTTCGAGCTCACCACCGTGCGTTCGCGCGAAGAGGCCGAAGCGCTCCTCTCGGAGCGCCGCATCGACGCCGTGCTCGACATCCCGCCCGGGTTCGCCGAAGCCGCCGCCCGGAGCGACGCGCGTCTCGGCCTCACGATCCACGGCGTGGACGCGAGCGCCGCGTCGATCATCCGCACCTACGTGAAGGCCGCGACGGGACTGATGCTTGAAGGGGCGGCGCTGCGCGAAGACCTCCCGCAGACACTCGGGACGCCCTACGACGCAGCCGCCGCGGCCGCTCCGCCTTCGCCCGTCGCCGGCACGATCTCGATCGTTTCGCGCTCCTGGTTTAATGAGGCGAACGCCTCGTCCTGGTACCTCGTCCCCGGCCTCACGATCGTGGTCCTCACGCTCTCGGCGGGGTTCCTCGGATCCATCGTCATCGCGCGCGAGTGGGAGCGCGGCACGATGGAGTCGCTCTGCATCACGCCCGCCGCGCCGCTCGAGATCGTGCTCTCGAAGTTCCTCGCGAACTTCGCGCTCCTCTCGGTCCTGACGGCGGCCCTCGTCTTCGAGGTGCCGCTCCGGGGCTCCGGTCTTCTTCTCGCCGCGGTGCTTCTCTCCTACACGGCCTGGGCCGTCGCCTTCGGGCTCTTTCTCTCGGCGCTCCTCAAGAACCAGTTCGTCGCGATCCAGCTCGCCGTGATCGGCAGCTACCTCCCGTCGTTGATGCTCTCGGGCTATCTCTTCGACCTCCGCAGCGTCCCCGCCTTCATCTCGGTCGTGGGGAGACTGATGCCGCCCACCTATGCGATCGAGTCCGTGAAGATCCTCTGCCTCTCAGGCGGCCCTGAGCGGCTCGTGCTCTCGAACGCCGCGCTGCTCGCCGCCTGCGCCGCGAGCTTTGTGCTTCTCGCGCTCGCAGCGACGAAGAAGCGCCTTGAGTGACCAAAAGATAGGCCTCGCGCAAGCCCCGTCCTTCAGGGCGAGGTTAGCGA
>NZ_DAVZJY010000232.1:0-3474 GCF_052272535.1 Sutterella sp.
TCGAGTCCCATCTCCCACCCCATCCGATTTCTTGAAAAGAGTCCTGCAGTTCCTCGCGGAGCCGCGGGATTTTTTTTGAACCGGACCAGGCGTTCTCAGGCCCGCCGGAAGGGCGGAGGAAGAGTTTTTTCGCTCCCGCTCTTGAAATCTCCGCGGATTTCGGTAAAATGTGAGATCTCACGACGCGACGGCCGCAAGGCACGAAGTGCCGGGAGAAAGAAAATCTGGATGGTGGGTGTAGCTCAGTTGGTAGAGTCCCGGATTGTGATTCCGGTTGTCGTGGGTTCGAGTCCCATCTCCCACCCCATCCGATTTCTTGAAAAGAGTCCTGCAGTTCCTCACGGAGCCGCGGGATTTTTTTTTGCGCGCTGATTGAGCGGGCGCCTGAGCCGTGCGGGATGCGTCGGACCGCCCGAAGGGGGCGGGCCGGCATGAAAAGGCCGTCGGTTCGAGCCGGCGGCCTTGATGGCGGGACGCCCGTCGGAGCGACGGTCAATCAGTGGACTTTGCCGTTGAAGGCCTTTTCAACGTCGAAGGCGAAGGCCTGATATCCCGTGGTGGACTTGAACTGGATCTCGACGGCGGGCTCCTTCGCACCCCAGTCGAACTCATCGAGATAGGGGTTGGGCGCGGAGGTGAGGCCGCCCGTCTTGAGGTCGTAGTTGGCGCCTGCGGTCGCGGCGTAGACCACGACGGAGTCCTTGTCGGGCATGTATTCGACCAGAGAGGTGACGGGGCTGTACCAGTCGTGGCCGCGCTCCTTGCCGTACTCCCAGACCTGTTCGACGGTCCGCTTCTTCTGATCGATGCGGTAGATCACGGCGCGCGAGTACTTCATGTCCGGCAGCGGCGGCTGATCGAATCCGCGGCCGTCTCCGTTGTCGAATACCGAGACGTAGATGACGTCGGCGTTGGACTTCGAGTCGATCCTCCAGGCGGTGTGCTGCGTCCAGGTCCAGTCGAAGGTCGTGTTCTCGCAGACGGCGTCCCCGCAGGCGAGCTTGCGTCCCTGCTGATCGACCGGCGTGAGGATGAGGTCGCTCCAGGGCTTCTTCCACCCGCGCGGTGCGCCGAGAATCCACTTCACCTGATGGTCGCGGCCGATCTTGATCACTGCGCACTGATGGCGCGAGCTGATGATGATCGAGTCGTCGCTCGGGTCGTAGTCGACGGAATTGACGTGCGCCCAGTTGCGGCCGGGTCCCGTGCCGACGATGTCGCCGAAATGTCCCTCCTTGTCGAGCTTCTGAAGGTCGCTCGCCGAAAGGGTCTGGCCGGCGAGCTTCGGGTCGATGTTGAGGCATACGGCGCCCTGGTCGAGCGCCTTGATGGCCGTGTCTCGGTACGGATCCAGAATCTCCCACAGACGCCATTCGTCCACGACGTTGCCGTCGCAGTCGACCTCAATGATCAGGTCGCGCACCGTACGGACGTTGCGGCCGTCCGAGCGCTTGAGGTTCGACGAGGCGACGCGCAGGAAGTAGTGGCCGTTCTGCGCGGCGTCCATCGTGTGCGAGAAGTCGTTGTAGCCGTAGGGAAGCGGACGGTTCCAGATGCGGCGGCCCATGATGTCGTACTTGACATAGTGCTGGCCGTAGCCCCAGGAGATCGCGCCGTCGGCGTTCTGCCGCAGACCCATCATGATCCCGCCGTCGTAGAGCGAGTCGACGTTGAAGATGGTCGAGCTGTCCATGAACCAGCGGATTTCTCCCTTGGTGTCGATGATCCAGTTGAGCGGGTTCGAGGACCACTGCAAGGCGCCCCCTTCGGGGTTGTTCCAGACGGCGTGGCGGGTGTTGTTGTTCGAGCCGATGTTGTTGATGTAGTAGAGCCGGTCGGCGAACTTTCCTTCAGCCGCCTTGCGCACGACCGCCTCGGGCATGCCTGCGTTGCCCGTGGGGCCGTAGACCGGCGGCGTGCGGATGGTGTAGGTCTCCTTGAAGTGCTCGGACCTGCCGTGATCGAGCCGGTCGTACTCAACCTCGACCTTGTTGCGCCAGTCCGCGTAGAGGCCGAAGACGGGGATTCCGCCGTGGGTGAGAAGCTGGCTCTTGGAAACCTTGTACGCGATCACCTGACCGCCTTCCTTCGGCACGATGCGCACCGAGGCGTTGAGCAGCGCATATCCGCCGTTGCGGATGATTGCGGTGAGCGGAGCGATCTTGTAGGGATTCATGATGATTTCGCCGATCGCACCCTGCTTCTTGTAGATGGTCGACGGGCCGGAAGGGCCGCCGAAGGCGAACACGCCGGCCGGAGCTGCGGCGCCGGCGGCAAGACAGATCGTGAACCGCGCGAAGTCGCGGCGGGAGAGCTTCTCCATTTTGATTCTCCTTTTTGTGCGCTGAAGGCGCCCCGAAAGCGCTTAGTCATAAGGAGGAATCTAACGACCGCGAAGCTGCGCGGAGAGAGATCAATCGCGCAGAAGATTTGAAGCCCGCAGGAGAGGATTTTTCAAGGAATGGACGAAGGTGCGGGAAAACCCAAGGGAGAGCACGCCGAACGAACAAGAAAAAGCGGACGCAGCCGCCGGCTGGGCCGGCACCCGCGTCCACTTCGAAGTGAAGCCGACTGCAGTTGTTTCATCAAGCCTCAAGGAGCTTGAGAAGCTCCTCAACGTGCGTCTTCGCCTTCACGCCGCGCAGCGCGTGCTGAATCACGCCGTCGGGTCCGATCACGAAGGTCGAGCGCTCGATGCCGAAGCACTTGCGGCCGCACATTGTCTTTTCCTTCAACACTCCGTAGAGGTTGCAGACGGTCTCCTCCTTGTCGGAGAGGAGCGGGAAGTTGAGGCTCTGCTTGTCGCGGAAGCCGCAGTGGCTCTTCACGCTGTCGCGCGAGACGCCGAGGATCTCGTAGCCGAGTTTGGCGAAGTCGTCCTTGTGGTCGCGGAAGCCCTGCGCCTCGGTCGTGCAGCCCGCGGTGTTGTCCTTCGGATAGAAGTAGAGGATGACGCCGCGGCCCTTGAGGGCGGAGAGCGTCACGGGTTCGCCCGCGTCGGACGTGAGTGTGAAGTCGGGAGCGGCGGCTCCCGCCTGAAGTTCGGTTTCAGCCATTTCGGGTCTCCTTTCATGAAATGAGCTTGTGGGCGCATTCTACGGTTGGGGCGAAAAGGAGCGGCGGCGGATTCGAACCTGATGCTCCTCGCGGGCGGGCTGCTCCTCGGCCTGGGTTACGGGACGATGACCTCCACGGGCCACGTGCTTGCGGTCTTTGCGAGCCCGATGAACCGCGTCGGCCGAGCGACGGCGACCTTCTTCGTGCTCCTTGACCTTGGCGTCGGCATCGGCCGCACGGACGGGAAGTGACCGCCCGTGCGGGGCGGCGCCGGAGCGCCCGCGTCAGGAGCCGGCGAGCCGTTGCTCCGACGCTTCGGGCGCCCGACCGGCGGCTTCCGGACGGTCGCGGCCCACTGAACGGAGGTATTCCACGGCCGCGGCGGGCAGCCGGATCTCGGCGCCCTCCGAGTGGAGG
>NZ_DAVZJY010000233.1:0-3473 GCF_052272535.1 Sutterella sp.
GCCGCGGCCGCCGCGGGGCTTCCCCCCGGGCTCCTTGAAGACCTTTTGTCGCGCCTTGAGCGCGAGGCGCACAAGGGCGCCGCCGCCGTCGCTGCCGCCTTCGAGTGCGCGGCCGCCGACCCCCGCCCCGTCGTGATTGTGGGCGGCGCGGGCGGCATGGGCCGGCAGCTGAGGAGCCACTTCGAGCGCTCGGGCTGGCCCGTGCGCGTCCTCGAGCGCGACGACTGGGGGCGGGCGGACGAGATCCTCGCCGGCGCCGGGACAGTAATCGTCTCCGTGCCGATCGACGCGACCGAGCGCGTGATCGGGCTCCTCAAGGGGCGGCTCGCTCCCGACGCGCTCCTCTGCGACGTCACTTCGGTGAAGACCGAGCCCGTGCACGCGATGATGGCGGCGCACCCGGGGCCCGTGGCGGGCCTGCACCCGATGTTCGGCCCCGACGTCGCGGGCTTCACCGGACAGGTCTTCGTCCATACGCCGGGGCGCTGCCCCGAGGCCGCCGGGGAGCTTCTGCGGCAGATCGAGATCTGGGGCGCGCGCATCTGCACGTGCACGCCCGAGGAGCACGACCGCGCGATGGGGATCATCCAGGCGCTGAGGCACTTCACCACCTACGCCTACGGGGTCTTCCTCGCGAAGCTCCACCCCGACATCCGGCAGATCCTCGAGCTCTCCTCGCCCATCTACCGGCTCGAGCTTGAGATGGTCGGACGCCTCTTCGCGCAGGACCCGCACCTCTATGCCGACATCATCCTTGCGAGCCCGAGGAACGCCGAACTGATCCGTCAGTACGTCGAGGGCCTCTGGCCTGAACTCCTCGTCATCGTCGGGCGCGACCGCGAGGAGTTCATCCGGCGCTTCATGACCGCGCGGGCGTACTTCGGCGACTGGGCCGGGAAATTCATGCGGGAGAGCGGCGAGATGCTCAACCTCATCCAGGCCGAACGCGCCCGCCGGAAATAGTTCCTCGCAATTCCCGACGCAAGCCGCGAATTTACCTGCGATTACCACGTGATAGAATCGCGGGCTGATGAAATGGGGCCGTCTGCGGCCCCGATTTCGCCTCCGGCGCGCCGCGCGCGGGGCGGACGTCAACCTCCTTTGAAATCCCCAATCTGAATAGAGTTGAAAATGGCCATTGAGCGCACTCTCTCCATCATCAAGCCCGACGCCGTTGCGAAGAACGTGATCGGCAAGATCTACTCCCGTTTTGAAACGAACGGCCTCAAGATCGTCGCGGCCCAGATGCGCCAGCTCTCCCAGGCTGAAGCCGAAGGCTTCTACGCCGTTCACCGCGAACGTCCCTTCTTCGCCGACCTCGTCAAGTTCATGACCTCCGGTCCCGTCATGATCCAGGTCCTCGAAGGCGAAGGCGCCATCCTCAAGAACCGTGAGCTCATGGGCGCCACGGATCCGAAGAAGGCCGCCCCGGGCACCATCCGCGCCGACTTCGCCGAAAGCATCGACGCCAACGCCGTCCACGGCTCCGACGCTCCGGAAACGGCCGCCGTCGAAATCGCCTACTTCTTCCCGACGCTCGCGATTCACAGCCGCTGATGCCCGTCGAGACGCCCGTCACGCAGATGAGCGCGGCCGCTCCCTCCCCGGAGGGGGGCGGCCGATCGCGTCAATCTGCTCGATTTTGATGCGGACGGTCTCAAGGCCTGGTGCGCGGAAATCGGCGAAAAGCCCTTCCGCGCCCGCCAGCTCACCCGGTGGCTGCACCGCCGGCTCGTCGACCGCTTCGACGAGATGACCGATCTTGCCAAAACCTTCCGCGCGAAGCTCGAGCGGCTCGCCGAGGTGCGCGCTCCGGAACCGATTCACGAGAAGAAGTCGGCCGACGGCACGCGCAAGTGGCTCTTCGACGTGGGCAACGGCAACGCCGTTGAATCCGTCTTCATTCCCGAGGACGACCGCGGGACGCTCTGCATCTCCTCCCAGGCCGGATGCGCCATGGGGTGCCTCTTCTGCTCCACCGGCAAGCAGGGCTTCAACCGCAACCTCACCACGAGCGAGATCGTGGGTCAGCTCTGGCAGGCCGAGCGCGAACTGCGCCGCGACCGCGGGATCACCGATCCCAACGACCGCGTGATCAGCAACGTGGTGCTCATGGGCATGGGCGAGCCCTTGCAGAACCTCGAGAACGTCATCCGCGCCCTCAAAATATTCCTCGACGACGACGGCTACGGACTTTCGCGCCGCCGCGTCACCGTGTCCACCTCGGGCCTCGTGCGCCAGATGGACAAGCTCGCCGAAGCCGCCCCGGTGGCGCTTGCGGTGAGTCTGCACGCCGCGGACGACGCGCTGCGCGACAAGCTCATGCCCGTCAACCGCAAGCACCCGATCGCCGACCTGATGGCCGCCTGCCGGCGCTACCTCAAGGTCGCCCCGCGCGACTTCATCACCTTCGAGTACGTGGTTTTGGGCGGGGTGAACGACAGCCTGCGCGACGCCGACGCGTTGGTGAACCTCGTGCGCCGCGAGAACGTGCCGTGCAAGTTCAACCTGATCCCGTTCAATCCCTTCCCGCAGTCCGATCTTGCGCAGCCCGACCGGGAGAAGGTGCTCGCCTTCTGCCGCCGCCTCAATGAGGCGGGCTACGTGACGACGATCCGCAAGACGCGCGGCGACGACATCGACGCGGCCTGCGGACAGCTCGCGGGCGAAGTGCGCGACCGCACCCGCCGCGCCGAGCGCCTCGCACAGCAGAAGGCCGAGGCGGCGGTGATCCTGCAGCAGTCCGGGCGCAGCCAGACGCGGCGCGCGGACGACTGATCCATCTCCACTTTTTCTCCGCAGGCAGCAGACATGGCAGAAGATTTCGCTTCCCAAAAGACGGGCGTCGAGCCGACGCTTTCTACGGCCGGCGGGGACGCCCCGGCCGCCTCCGCGAAGCTCGCCGGAGGGTTCGGCGCGCAGCTGCGCGCCGCCCGCGAGGCGCAGGGCATTTCGCTCGGCGACATGGCCGTGAGAAGCCGCCTCTCGGTCGCGCAGGTCCGCGCGCTCGAGGAAGAGGACGTCTCGGCTCTTCCCGAACCGGTCTACGTGCGCGCGTTCATCCGCGGCTGCGCCCATTCGCTCGGGCTTGACCCGCAGGCGCTCGCCGAGGACTACATGAACCGCTACGGGCGCGGCGGCGCCGCGGCCGAGCTCGGCCAGATCCCGAAGCACGACCCGTCGCGCGAGCAGGTGATCAACGCCGCCCCCCGCCACCGCGGCCTCAAGGCGGCGCTCCTCGTGGTGCTCATCGGCCTCGTCTCCGCGGGGATCTGGGCGATCTACACCGATCAGTTCGCGGGCGTGCATTCCGGCAGCGAAGCGCAGAAGATCGAGTCGGGCGTGACCGAAGCCGCGCCCGCTCCCGCTCCCGCGGTGCAGCCGGCGGCTCCCGCCCCGGCCGAGAAGCCCGCGGCGGAGAAGCCCGCCGCGGCGCCCGCGCAGCCGGCTCCGGCCGCCCAGTCCGCGGCTAC
>NZ_DAVZJY010000234.1:0-3463 GCF_052272535.1 Sutterella sp.
CACCGCCATGATTTTTGTATGGAGACTTTAGCCCGCGAACCTTAAGCGAGGCTCAAGGGCTGCATCGCGCCGGCGGCTCCCGGCCTCCGGGATTACCCGGCGGCGCACCCGGGCTTGGGGAGGTCCGCGTCGAGAAGCTTCGAGAGGGGCGCGTCCACGACGCCCGTGTTGGCGAAGCTCTCGAACCAGTCGTGGAGCGCCCCGGCGGGCTTCTTCGCGGCCGGGCGCTCGGGCGCCACGAGGCTGTTCTTCGGGTCCACGAGGAGCGCGCAGACCGCGTCGCGCAGGGTCTTTTGGTCGGGGTCGCAGAGGAGCGCCCAACCCATCGAACCGCGCCGTTCGTCGAGCACGACGGGCGCGCAGTAGCCGTATTCGGAGAGGCGCAGCAGGAGCCGCTCGATCGCCTGCGGCCAGCTGTCCACGGCCGCGGCGAGGGCGTCCTCGGAGACGACCGCATGGCCTGCGGCGTGCGCGGCGGTGAGCGCGCGCAGGAGCGCCGCACCCGTCAGGAAGTCGTTTCCGCGCAGATACGTGTCGGAGAAGCGCCCGGAGGTGAGCTGCGGAATCGCCGCGGTGATCGCAGCCCCGGCGAAGACGAGCATCCAGGCGATGTAGAGCCAGAGGAGGAAGACGGGGAACGCCACGAAGGCGCCGTAGATCGAGGAGAGCGTGCCCGCGGTGATGTAGTACTCGAAGCCGATCTTGACCACCTGGCTTGCGAGCGAAACCGTGAAGCCCCCGATCAGGGCGTGCGAAAAAGCGACGCGGCAGTTGGGGACGAGCTTGAAGAGGAGCGCGTAGCCGAAGGTCTGCAGCAGGATCTGGAAGAGCCCGAGCGTCCACCCCGGGATCACCCCGTCGCCCGAGCCCACGGCGATGCGGATCGCCTGCGTGGTGAGCGTGATCGAGAGCGCGATCCCGAGCGGCCCGAGCGTGAGGAGCGCCCAGTAGATCATCGCGCGCTGCGTCCACGGACGCATGCGGCGCACGTTGAAGATGCGGTTCACCGTCACGAAGAACTTGTCGATCATCAGGAGCGCCGTCATCGAAAGACCGATCAGACCGAAGGCGCCGAGCCCCGAAGCGTGGTCGCTGAAGAGCTTCAGGTACTTCATGATCACTTCGCTGTACTGCAGCGGCAGGAAGCTGTTGAAGACCGCGTCCTCCAAGGCCTTCCGGGTTTCGGCGAAGCTCGGGAAGGCGGCGAAGACGGCGAGCGAGACGGCGAGGAGCGGCACGAGCGAAAGAAGCGTCGTGAGGGTCATCGAGCTCGCCACCTCCTGCAGATGCGCCTCGCGCATGCGCGCCGCGGCGAAGCCGAAGAGCGAGCGGAGCGTATCGGTGAGGCGGTGGCGGCGGAGCGCCCGGAGGAGTGCTGAAGTCTGCATGGGTGGTTTCGGGAGATGACTGCGCCGGGAGGGGGGCGGTCTCAGACCATTCTAGCGGCGGGCCGCTCATGCTCCCTTGAAGACGCCATTAGGCCCGGCCTTCACCAACGGAAGACCGGGCCTAAGAGCGATGGCGGGGAAGCCGACGGCCGGGACTACTTCTCGAGCGTCACGACGCGGTTGGCGTCGATCACCTGGAAGCGACCGCCCTCCTTCACGAGGCCGCGCACGTCGGTGAGATCGGCCGGAAGCCCCCAGGCCGCCTCGACCGATTCGTCGGCGATGTTGATCACGACGAGCACGTTCCAGTTCTTCGAGACGGCGTAGAGACGCCCGTCTTCATAAACCATGCCCGTGACGTAGAGCTCGCCGAGGGACCGGTCCTTCTTGAGGAGCTTCGACTCGGGCTTGAATTCGCCCGAAAGCTGCCAGTCCTTCTGCAGGGTCTTCGAGATCACGAAGGTGGTCTTGCTCTTGTTGTCCGGGACGGTGGCGGTGTAGACGTACCGGCCGTCGGTCGCCGAGGAGTGGATGTAGAACATCTTCGCGCGCTCGGTGTCGATGCGGGCGCGGCCGAGGCCGCCCACGGCCTCGACGTGGTCGCGGCCGGCGGTGAAGTTCGCCCACCCCTTGACGTCGTCGGCCTGCGGGTTCTGGCGGATGCGCAGGATCGACTTGTTCGTGCCCATGAGAACGTAGGCGTCCTCGCCCAAGGGCGTCACGCCGACGATGTCGAGCACGTTCGCGGAGAACCAGGGATCCATCGCGGCGTGGAACTTCGTCGTGAGGTCGGCGTTGAGGAACCAGAAGTCGTACTTCGAAGCGACGACGTACTCGCCGCGGATCTTCGAGAGCGTGTTGAGCTTCGCGTCGATTCCGGGCACGGGCTTCACGTCCGTGACGCGTAGCATGCCGGAGATCTCGACGGGCGCCTTCGCGGCGTCGTGCTCAAACGTGATGCCGAGCTTCTTCGCGTTGGGCGCGTAGGCGAAGTCCGGAACCTTCACGTCGCGCCGACCGAGGAAGTTGAAGCTCCCGAACATGCCCTGCCAGGAGTCGGCCGACCAGGTGACGTACTTCGGATTCCAGGAGAAGCGCCACGGATCGCCCTGGCCCCAGTTGGGCGGCAGCCCCGTGGTCCAGGCGGCCTGGAAGGCGTTCGAGGCGATGATGAAGGACACCACGGCGAAGGAGAGCTTCATGAAGCCCGTCGCCGGACGCCAGGGACGGCCCTTCAGCTCCGCGATGAGCGCATCGAAGCGCGGCGCGAGGAAGCACGCCAGACCGAAGAGCATCACGACGCACCAGAAGACGATCTCGGCCCACATCTGGGTGTGAAGCCCGAGGATCTCGAGGCCGAAGCCCTGGCCGACGTCGCGCGCGGCGTGGTTGCCGAGGTGGCGGAAGGATGAGTAGAGGCCCGCGGCCGCCATCACGAGCATCATCGCGAGGTACTTGGGCTTGAAGCCGTAGCGGACCATGAAGAGCGCGACGACGCCGATGAAGGCCATCTGTTCGCGCTGGCCCCAGCAGAGCGTGCAGGGCGAGTCGCCGAGCATGTAGCCGAGAACGAGGTTCGCAATGCCCACCGGGAGCAGAACGATGAGGAGGCCGCCCCAGCAGACGATGTCGTACCAGGTCTTGGCCTTGCGGATGTCCGAATCCAGAATCGGCTTGCTGTAGTCAGTCATTTCTGCACTCCGCTCAAAGATTCAGGCTGCCGAGAACGGCGTGGGAGACGTGGCCGACGTACATGAGCACGACCATCAGCCAACCGGCGATGGTGAGGCGCCAGGCGAGCTTCTCGCTCTGCGGCTTCAACCAGATGAGAAGCACGGCGACGAGGAGCATGACGAGTTGGAGAAACTCCATATGCTTTCCTTTGGAGGGGGTTGTTCATTATTTCGGCCGGGTGCGCTTCAAGGCGCGGCCCGGCCGTTGGAGGAGAGCGGATTCTGCCGGGCGGGCGCCCGCCGCCGCCGAGCAGATCTGATTTGTTCTACCTAGCTATTGTGATAAGTAAAAGAATCCCAAAGTACGGTACTACTGAAGCTTCCTGGGTCTACCGCGAGGAC
>NZ_DAVZJY010000235.1:0-3453 GCF_052272535.1 Sutterella sp.
AGACCCCGGCAAGCCGGGGCTGTTGTCAGTGAAGCGAGAAGCCTCGCCCAATTCCTAACGGAATTGGGTGGGGAGCAGTCACAAGCGCCCGCGCGCTCAGGCGACCGAACCCGCCTGCGCGTCCTCATCGTCGGGCTCGGCCGGCGCGGCCTTGGGCTTCGGCGCCTCGAGCTTCTCGAGGTAGGCCTCGGTGACGTCGCCCGTCACGTAGACGCCGTCAAAGCACGAGCAGTCGAAGGCCGGGATGGCGGGATTGAGCTCGTGGAGCGCGTTCTTGAGGCCGTCGAGGGTCTGGAAGATCACGCGGTCGGCGCCGAGCTCCTTCGCCACCGCAGCGGCGTCCTTGCCGTCGCCGCAGATGAGCTCCGAGCGCGTCGGCATGTCAATGCCGTAGACGTTCGGGAACATCACGCGCGGGGCCGAGGAGGCGATGAAGACCTTCTTCGCGCCCGACTCGCGCGCCATGCGCACGATCTCCTTCATCGTCGTGCCGCGCACGATCGAGTCGTCCACGAGCAACAGGTTCTTGCCCTCGAACTCGACGGGCATGGCGTTGAGCTTCTGGCGGACGGACTTCTTGCGCACGGCCTGGCCGGGCATGATGAAGGTGCGGCCGACGTAGCGGTTCTTGATGAAGCCTTCACGGTAGGGGAGCTTCAGCTGCTTGGCGAGCTCCTGCGCGCAGGGGCGCGAGCTGTCCGGAATCGGCATCACGACGTCCACTTCCGACAGGTCGAGCTCTTCGCGGATCGTGTCGGCGAGATGCACGCCGAGGTTGAGGCGGGCGCCGTAGACGCTAATGCCGTCGATCATGGAGTCCGGACGGGCGAAGTAGACGTACTCGAAGGCGCAGGGATTGGCGACGGGGTGCTCGGCGCACTGACGCGTCTCGACGCCGCCCTTGAAGTCGATCCAGAGCGCCTCGCCCGGGGCGACGTCGCGCTCGAGCTTGAAGCCGAGGCCCACCATCGTCACGGACTCCGAGCTCACGAGCCATTCCTTCACGCCCGATTCATTGACCGCGCTGCCGAAGCAGAGCGGACGGATGCCGTGCGGGTCGCGGAAGGCGAGAAGGCCCTTGCCGGCGATGAGCGCCACCACGGCGTAGGAGCCCTTCACGCGCTTGTGCACGGCCGCGACCGCCTCGAAGACGCCGTCGGCGTCGAGCTTGCGGTTCACCGTCACGCGGGCGATTTCGTTCGCGAGCACGTTGAGGAGCACTTCGGAGTCGCTCGACGTGTTGATGTGGCGGCGGTCCATCTCGTAGAGCTCCTGCTTGAGCTCTTCGGCGTTCGTGAGGTTGCCGTTGTGCGCGAACATGATGCCGAACGGGGCGTTCACGTAGAAGGGCTGGGACTCCTGGTTCGAGCTCGCGCACCCCTGAGTCGGGTAGCGCACGTGGCCGATGCCGACCGAGCCCGTGAGGTCGCGCATGTTGCGCGTGCGGAAAATGTCCCGCACGAGGCCCATGGCCTTGTGCATGTGGAACTGCAGTCCGTCCAACGTGGCGATGCCCGCCGCGTCCTGGCCGCGGTGCTGCAGGAGCAGGAGCGCATCGTAGAGGCGCTGGTTGACCGGTTCATTGGAGATAAGAGCGACGACGCCGCACATGGCTGAATCAACCTCTCAAGGGTGGTCGGCTTCCGAAGGGAGAGCCGGGGGAAAAGGAGAAGAATGGGGTTCTGGAAACGCGCAGAAACCGCCCTGACGAGATCTCAAGAGCGGTTCCGGGGTTCGTGTGTTCATGCTGTCCGTGTGTTCCTTCCCTTCGGGAATCAGGCGCGGTGCGAGGAGACGCGCATTTCCTGAATCCACTTCGGGAGATAGGGCATGGACCAGTCGATCAGCGTTTCGGCCGGCCCGATCAGCACGGACTGCTGCCACATGCGGCTCTCGTGAACCGAAGCGGGCATGCCGAAGAGAAAGACGCACGCGCAGACCACGACGATGCCGCGCACGAGGCCGAAGACGGCGCCGAGCGCCCGGTCTTCGAAGGTGATCGAGGCGACCTCAAGGAGCCGGCGCAGAATCATGCCGAGAAGGCCGCAGAGGAAGAGGACCGCGACGATGATGAGCACGGCGGCGATCATCACGCGCGGCAGCCACCCGATGCTTTCGAGCGGAATCTGCGCGGCGAGGTCGCCCGAGAAGTTCATGGCGAGCACGATGCCGACCACCCACCCAGCGATGGCGAGCACCTCGCGCAGCACGCCGCGCATGATGCCGACGATCGTCGAGAGCGCGAGGAGCGCGATGATGATCCAGTCGATTTCGGTCATGACTCTCCGAGGGGGTGGTGCGTTCCCGGGGGGCGCGGCGGGCGCTCCCCGAACGCTTCAGGGAAATCCAGAAAGGACGCCATTGTACAAAAACGACGTCCCGGCGGCAGGCGGAATCACTTGTTGGCGACGTAGGGCTTGTGCGCGACGCCGTTGAGGATGATCGTGCCCTTGGCGCCTTCGGCCTCGTCGCGCGAGCCGTAGAGGCCGACGCGGACCTTCCAGAGCGCCCCGTCGGTCTTCGTCTTGTAGGCGGGCAGCCCCAGGACGGCGAGGCGCTTCACGATGCGCTCGGCCGCGGCCTCGTTTGAGAGCGCGGTCACCTGCACGTACCAGCCCTTGCCCGTCGGAGGCGTGATGCCGGCGGTCTTCTGCGAAGCGCGCTTCACCTCGGCCTTCGCCTCGGTCTTGGCTTCGGTCTTGCCCTGGGGCTTCGCATCGGCCTTCGCGGCGGGCTTCGGTTGGGGCTTCGCCTCCGTCTTGGCCTGCGCCTTCATCGAGCTCTGCGCCTCGCGGGCGAGGTTCGCCTTCGCGGTGCTCTCATCGCGCCCGAGGGTCATGTTCGTCACGTCCACGTCTCCCGACTGCGCGCGCTGCGACGGGGGTTCGACCGCCGCATTGATCGCGGTCGAGGTCTCGGACTCCTTGGGGATGTCCATGCGGACCTGCGAGAGCTTCGCGTCGTCAATGGGCGGCCGGCTGTCGAGGATGAAGGGGGCGGCAACCACCACGGCCATCAGGATCGCGGCGGCGCCGACCAGGCGGTGCTTGGTGCGCCGGCGCGCCTCGAGTTCGGCGTCGCTCGGAACGCGCCGGACCTCCGGGGCCGCGGCGCTTTTCGCGGGGCGCGGCATCGGTTCGGTGACGACCGGAATGGGACGGGGCTCCTCAGGAGTGGCGGCTGCCGGAGCCGCCTCTGCGGCGGCGGGCGACTGCGTCTCGGGAGCGGGCGCGAAGACGGGCGCAGTCTCCGCGGGGATCGGCGCGGGTTCGGTGGGCGGCAGCGGCGCTGCGGCGGCAGCGGCGGCGGGTTGAGGCGCGGATTCAGGCGCGGCCGGCGTGGGGACGGAGGCGGGCTTCACCGCCTCGCCCGCGGGCGGCTGGATGCCGTAGGGATCCCAGGTTTTTCTGTGAAATCTGTTGATAGTGAAGTCATAAGATTCCTCCTCTTAAG
>NZ_DAVZJY010000236.1:0-3410 GCF_052272535.1 Sutterella sp.
GGTGAACGCCTCATGTTCTGCACGGATGCCGCAAGGGGACGTGCGAAATAAGGATCGGCCCGAGGATGAAAAAGCCCGAAAGGGCGGAGGCGGCCCGGTGGGCGAAATCCCGCCGGGCCATTCGCGAAGGTCAGTATTTGCTGAAGATGCGGGCGATTTCCTCCGGGTCGCTCGGTCTTCGTGAGCGCAAGTTGCAGGAGGAGCCGCGACTTCGCCGGGTTGAGGTTCCAGACCTTAACAGGCGGTTCGGACGCACGCGATGGGGGCTTCCCATCTGAAGGAAATCCCTCGGAGCAGCGGGAAGGTCGCGGAATTCTCCATAGGAAACAAAAGGTTGCGGCTGAAAAGCAAAAGCCCGCGAGGTCCGGGGGAGGGACTGTGCGCGGGCTTTTCCTCATGTGCTCCGCCCGGGGAGTCGAAGGCGGCCGGGCGGCGGAGAGGGAGGCTGCCGGGAGATCAGGGGAGTTCCGGGTCGGAGCGAACGCCGAACCACTTCTCGTGGAGCTTGTCGAACGTGCCGTCGGCCTTGAGGTCCTTCAGGGCCTTGTCGACTTCGGCCTTAAGGGCGGGATTGTTCTTCGCGAAGACCATCGCGAAGAGGTCGGCCGTGGCGATCGGCTTCAGGTGCGTCGTCTGTTCGGCGATCGACTTCGACTGCGTGAGCATGTAGTCCGTCACGGGCTTGTCGTTGATCACGGCGTCGGAGTTGCCCGCGAGCATGTTGAGGACGGCTTCACCCGCGGAGGCGAAGGTGGTGATCGTCGTGCCCGGGATCTTCTTGGCGAGCTGCTGCGAGGTGGTGCCGATCTGGACCGAGATGCGCTTGCCTTCGAGGCTCTTGAAGTCGGTGATGTCGGCCTTGTTCTCTTTCGGGACGATGATCGTGAGGCCCGACTTGTAGAAGGGCAGCGAGAAGAGCACGCGCTTGCCGCGCTCGGGCGTGATGGAGAAGCCCGCAGCGCCCATGTCGATCGTGCCCGAAAGAATGCCCGGAATGATGGCGTCGAAGCCGATGTTCTCGATCTTCACGTCGCGCCCCATCTTGGCACCGACGGCCTTCACGAGGTCGATTTCAAAACCCTGGACGGTGCCCGTCTTCGAGTCCTGGAACTCGAACGGGGGGAAGGTGGCGGAGGTGGCGACCGTGAGGGTGGCCGCAAACGCGGAGCCGGCGATCAGGCAGGAGGCGGCGAAGGCGGCGGCGGTCTTCGTGAGGGAGGCGAAGTTCATTAGTGGTGACCCTTTGTTCTGTTGGAAAGCCGGTCCGGCGCGGAGGCGCGACGACCGGGCGTGCACTCGGAGTGCGAGTCTAGGGGAAAAGCCCGCCGCCGCGGGGACTCCCGTGGCCTCCCTTTGAGCCTGGCCGGGCCGCACTCGGGCCGAATCCCTAATTGCCCGGAGGCGCCTCATGAATGCCGTCCAATTGTCGACCAATGCGTGCTGCGGGCATGAAGAAGCCCTCCGGGCGGGCGACGCCGACGGAGGGCTTCTCTGGGGAGGCGGCTTCGGCAAGGGAAAGCCCGGGCCGCCTCAAACAATCTTGGTGATCAGGGGAGTTCGGGATCAGCGGGAACGCCGAACCACTTCTCGTGGAGCTTGTTGAAGGTGCCGTCGGCCTTGAGGTCCTTGAGCGCCTTGTCCATCTCGGCCTTGAGCGCGGTGTTGCCCTTGGCGGTCACCATCGCGAAGAGGTCGGCCGTGGCGATAGGCTTCAGATGCGTCGTCGCCTCGGCGATGTTCTTGTTCTGCACGAGGATGTAGTCGGTGACGGGCTTGTCGTTGATCACGGCGTCGGCGTTGCCCGCGATCATGTTGAGGAGCGCGTCGCCGGCCGAATTGAAGGTCGTCACGTGAGCGCCCTTGATCTTCTTGGCGAAGGCCATCGAGGTGGTGCCGAGTTGCACGGAGATGCGCTTGCCCTCAAGGTCCTTGAAGTCCTGGATGCCCGCCTTGTTGTCCTTCGGCACGACGATCGTGAGGCCGGACTTGTAGAACGGGATCGAGAAGAGAACGCGCTTGGCGCGCTCAGGGGTCACGGAGAAGCCCGCGGCGCCCGTGTCGATCGTGCCCGCAAGAATCGCCGGGATGATGGCGTCGAAGCCCATCGTCTCGAGCTTGAGCTCCTTGTCCATCTTCTTCGCCATGGCGCGGACGAGGTCCACTTCAAAGCCCTGGACCTCGCCCGTCGAGGAGTTGTAGAACTCAAAGGGCGGGAAGGTGCCTTCGGTGGCGACGCGCCACTGTCCGGCGGCGAGGGCGGACCCGGCGATGAGAAGAGCGGCGGCGCCGGCGATGGCGGTGCGGGTGAAGCGGGCGATGTTCATTTGAAGTTTTCTCCCTGCGTGCGAAAGAGAAGAATGCCGCGCGTGCGGCGCGGCTCGATGAATTGGGTTTGGATCTCCACCCTTCATGGCGGGGCGGTTCCTGCGGTCGAACTATAGGGCGCGCCGCGCTGCGGGCGGCACTCCGCGGGCCTTCGGACGCCCCGGATCTGCGGGTCTTTTGCGCGCGTCGGGTCCAAGCTAGTGCCCGGGCCCTAGTTGACGCGGAAGCACTGCGAAAACCCTCTGATTTGTCGACCATTGAAGGAGCGCCTTCGCCGCGGCCGCCCCGTCCGGGCTATCCTTCGCGGGAGGGCGCGCCGCACCGGGACTCTCGAGACTTCCTGCGGCGCGTCCGGGGCAACTCCACACCCGACCACTACCGGACCCAAACCTTATGCAGCGCATTACGCTTTCGATCGACGACGATCTTGCAGACGACTTCGAGCGCCTCACGGCGCAGCGCGGCTATCGCAACCGCTCCGAAGCGGTGCGCGACCTCATCAGGAGCGCCCTTGCGGAGCGTGAAGTGGCCGACCCCGCGCCCGGGGCGCTCTGCGTCGCGTCGGCGAGCTATGTCTACGACCACCACGAGCGGCAGCTCGCGCTCCGGCTCACCGAACTCCAGCACGCCCACGGCGACCTCGTGATCAGCCTCATGCACGCGCACGTCTCGGGCGACGACTGCCTCGAGACGGTGTTCCTGAGGGGTGCGATCGAGGCGGTGCGGGCCTTCGCCGACGCGCTCGTCGCAGAACCCGGCGTCCGGCACGGTTCGATTTCGATCATTCCGCTCGACGAATGCACGGGCGGGCATGTTCACGGCCACGACCATCCGCATGATCACGGGAGCGGTCATTCCCATCCGCACGATCACGCCCACGGGGGGCTTGAGCACCCGCACGGAGTGACCCACACGCACGAAGAGACCTGACCGGATTCCCGCGGGAGCGGCGTCGCTCTTTGGGAGCGCGGTGAGCGCGGTGAGCGCGGGTCCCGCACGAACCGTGAACCTCGGGACGGAAGGGATTTGGAGAGGGGTTGACTTCAGGCAGCCGCGGGAAATGGGCCGCGGCCTACGAAACGCCC
>NZ_DAVZJY010000237.1:0-3363 GCF_052272535.1 Sutterella sp.
GCCGACCTCCGCCCCCCACGTCCCGGGCCTTGGGCCTGGGGACGTCAGGCCTTCTTGGCGCCCGACTTGGCGGCCTTCTCTTCGGCGACGACCCAGTTGAGGGCCGAACCGGCGCGCCACCAGGCGAGCTGCTTGGCGTTGTAGGAGTGGCCGCACTCGAAGGACTCCTTCGAGCCGTCTTCGTGCGTGAGCTCCACCTTGACGGTCTTGCCCGGAGCGATGTCCTTCAGACCGAGAACCGAGATGCGGTCCTTTTCGCGGATCTTGTCGTAGTCGGCCGGGTTCACGAACGTGAGCGCGAGGATGCCCTGCTTCTTGAGGTTGGACTCGTGGATGCGGGCGAGGCTCTTGGCGATCACGACCGAGACGTCGAGGTAGCGCGGCTCCATGGCGGCGTGTTCGCGCGAAGAACCTTCGCCGTAGTTGTCGTCGCCCACAATCACGGAGTAGACGTCGTGGTTCTTGTAGTAGCGCGCCACCTTCGCGGGGGTGTCGTAGCTCTTCGTCTCAACGTTCCAGACCTTGCCCGCCTGACCGTTGAAGGCGTTGATGCCGCGCTCGAGCAGGTTGTCGGAGATGCGGTCGATGTTGCCGCGGTAGGGGAGCCACTTGCCGCCCGGGGAGATGTGGTCGGTCGTGCACTTGCCCTTCACCTTGATGAGGAGCGGGAGTTCGACGAAGTCCTTGCCGTCCCAGGGCTTGAAGGGCGTGAGGAGCTGGATGCGCTCGTTCGTGGGGCTCACCTCCATCGAGATCTTCTCGTAGGTGGGCAGCACGCAGCCGGTGATTTCGGAGACGAAGCCCTTGGCGGGGAGCTCCTCGCCCTTCGGGGCGGAGAGGCGCACGTTGAGGCCCGTCTTCGAGCGCAGATCCTGCGCGAGCGGATTGAAGGTGATGTCGCCCTCGGCGGCCATCGCCATCACGATCTCGGGCGAAGCGAGGAAGGCGTTGGTCTTCGTCGAGCCGTCGTTGCGGCCGGCGAAGTTGCGGTTGAACGACTCGATGATCGTGTTGGGGCGCGTCATGTCGCCCGTCGTGCGGTGCCACTGGCCGATGCAGGGGCCGCAGGCGGTGGCGAGCACCGTGGCGTTCAGCTTCTTGAAGACGTCGAGGAGCCCGTCGCGTTCGAGCGTCTGGTAGATGCGGGTCGAACCCGGGACCACCATGATCGGGGTCTTCACCTCGACGCCCTTGTCGAGCATCTCCTTGGCGACGGAGGCCGCACGCGTGATGTCCTCGTAGGAGGAGTTCGTGCACGAGCCGATGAGCGCCACCTCGATCTTCTGCGGGAAGCCCTTCTCCTTCGCCTTGGCGGCGACCGTGGAGATCGGCATCGCGGCGTCGGGCGAGAAGGGGCCGTTGATGTGCGGCTCGAGCGTCGAGAGGTCGATCTCGATCACGCGGTCGAAGTACTTCGCGGGGTTGGCCAAAACCTCCGGGTCGGCCTGCAGGTCGGCGGCGACCGTCTTGGCGAGGTTGGAGACGGCCTGGCGGCCCGTGGCGTTGAGGTAGCGCACCATCGAGTCGTCGAAGGGGAAGATCGACGTCGTGGCGCCCGTCTCGGCGCCCATGTTGCAGATCGTCGCCTTGCCGGTAGCCGAAAGGGCCTTCGTGCCGTCGCCGAAGAATTCGACGATGCTGTTCGTGCCGCCCTTCGTGGTGAGGATGCCGGCGAGCTTGAGGATCACGTCCTTCGGCGAGCTCCAGCCCTTGAGTTCACCGGTGAGCTTGACGCCGATGAGCTTGGGCATCTTGAGCTCCCACTCCATTCCCATCAGGCCGTCGACCAAGTCCGCGCCGCCCACGCCGATCGCGAGCATGCCCATGCCGCCAGCCGTCGGGGTGTGCGAGTCCGTGACGAGCATCATGCCGCCCGGGAAGTCGTAGTTCTCGAGGAAGACCTGGTGGCAGATGCCCGAACCGGCGGGCCAGAAGTCGAAGCCGTAGCGCTTGGCGGCGCGGGCGAGGAAGTCGTAGGTCTCGAAGTTGCCCTTGTCGGCCACCTTGAGGTCGGGGATGGCGCCGGCGTTGGCCATCACGAGGTGGTCGCAGACGAGCGCGGCCGGGAGCGCAATGCGCTCCTTGCCCGAGGAGAGGAACTGGATGATCGCCATCGGGCCGCCGATGTCGTGCGTGCCGGCGCGGTCCGGACGGAGCTCGATGTAGTCCGCGCCGCGCTTGAATTCACGCAGGCTTTCCGGATGGTAGAGGTGCGTGAAGATCACCTTCTCGGCGAGGGTGAGCGGACGGCCCATCTTGGCGCGCACCGCGGCGATTTTTTCCGGATAGGACCGGTAGAACGCTTCGATCATGTCGAAGTTGCGGATCTTCGACGTGTCGGAGACTGCGGCGCCGTCCTTCGGGAGGGCGGCGGAGGCGAAGCCGGGGACCGACGCGGCGGCGCCGGCGGCGGCCGCGGTCTTCAGCAGGGTGCGGCGGGAGACGCCGAACTTGTTCTCAGACATAGTGTTCTCTCTTTTCTTCTTTGTGGCCGCGGGAGGAGCGCTGCGGGCGCCTCCCTGGATGGAGGCGCTCCGGCGCTCCTGCGGCGGGGGTCATGCCGACGGCGGGGTCTTCTTCGAGGAGAACGCTTGGTCCCCGCCGCCTGACACGCATTCTTCCTCCGGACAACCACTACGTACCGTGGGCCTAGATCAAAAGGCGGACCGGAGGGAGAAGAGAGAGAACGGGCGCGCCGGGCTCAGACCCTGCGGCCGTTCGTCTCCCGGAGCACCGAGGACCATACGGCGAGCGCGCGGGGAGAAGGAACACGCCCGTTCCGGCAAGCGGGCGGATGAGGAGGTCCGCAAAATGCCGCTCGCAGCCCGTCGCCGCGACGACGCTCGGGAAACCCATCGCCGTGCAGATGCCGATGATGAGGCCCCCCAAGGTCATCGACCGGTCGAAGGCGCGGAAGGCCGCGAGCGGCTTGCCCGCGATGAGGGCGAGGGAACAGCCGGAGGAGAGGAGGACGAGGCGCGTCTCCATGCCCTTCAGGAGCGCATGGAGCGTGAGGAGGATGACCGCCGGCGAGGAGAGGAGAGGAAAGGCCAATGCATGCGGCTGCTCGAAAAGCACTTCGGATCCAGTCAGCAAGATCCGCCAGGAACCCTCGCCCGTCAGGGCGGGGAGGAATGGCGGCGAAGTCTTCAGGCGCTACGCCTCGCGCTGCTTCTCCACATAGCGTTTGAGCACGTCGAGGGTCACGCCGCCCGCCGTGGCGGCGAAATAGGAGCGCGACCAAAAGAGGCCTGTTTTCCCGCCCTCAAGCACTCCGGGATGCTTCGTGCGAATCAAGCGCGAAGATATGGTCTTCAACGAATTGACGATGGTTGCGATGCTGAGCGTCGTCGGAAACATGAG
>NZ_DAVZJY010000238.1:0-3355 GCF_052272535.1 Sutterella sp.
GCGCTCTACCTGAAGCGCCTGCCGGAGTTTCTGCGCGCCTGACCGCCCGCGCCCGGTGCGCGCCCCCGGTCTCAGAGTCCGAAGGGCTCGGGGGCGGCGAGCCGCACCGACGCACCTGTCTGCGGATCGGGAAAGACGATCTCGGCGGCGTGAAGCTTGAGGGGCGTCGCCGTCGTGTCGGCGAAGAGCCCGGCGCGGCTGTAGTAGGGGTCGCCCTCGATCGGGGCGTTGAGCCCCATCGGATGCGCCGCATGAATGCGCAGCTGATGCGTGCGGCCCGTGCGCGGGAGGAAGTCCACGAGGGTGCGCGGCCCCGAAGAGGTCGCCGCATTCCCCACGCGCCGCCAGTCGGTGACGGACGGGCGCCCCCGAAGCGCCACCATCTGCCGCAGGCGGTCCAGGGGGTGCGTCGTGATCGGGAGTTCGACGCGCCCCGAGCCGGCCGTGAGCGCACCCTCGAGGAGCGCGCGGTAGCGCTTCTCGACCCGGCCCTCACGGAAGGCCGCCATCAGGGCCTTGACGCCCTCAGGCGTGCGCCCGTAGAGCAGGATCCCGGAGGTGTCCATGTCGAGCCGGTGGACGGCGGTGAGCGTCGAGCCCGTCATTTCGGAGGCGATCGTCAGCGCATCGGGGAGCCCCCCGGTGCCCGGCACCGAGAGGAGGCCCGAGGGCTTCACGACCGCGATGAAGTCGCGGCGCTCGAGAAGAATCTCCGGCCTGAGGCGCAGGATCTCCGGGTCCTCGGCGCGCGGTTCGCTCGCAAAGGGAACGCCTTCGAGGAGGCGCTCGACGAGGGGCTTCGTCGTCGTGCGGGGCGAGAGCGCCATGCCGTCCCACTTGACGTCGTGCACCGGACCCGGCCCCCGCCACCATTCCATCGACGCGGCGGGCCGCAGGCGGCGGCCGGCGGCGTTCAGGCGCCCAAGGGCGAGGAGGTTCGCGGCGAGCGGCGAGCGGAGCGCATCAAGAAGCGCCCGGTTCCAGTGCGCGAACGTGAGGTTGAGGCCTGCGCCGCCCCCGCGGGCGATTTTCTCCGGGCGCTTCGCGCGTTCAGACCGCGCGAAGTCGAGGAGCGTGAAGACCTCCCCCATGACGGTGACGAGGGTGGTCCTCGCCGCCTGCGCCTCAAAGAGGTCGTCGGGCGTCACGCCCGCGACGGCGTCCGCGGCGGGAAGAACCTCTCCGGGCGCAATGACGGGGTCGTGATGGGGCTCCTCGGCCGAGAGCGCGAAGAGCCGCGGACCGCACGACGCGTCGAGGTCCTCGACGATCAGGAGCCCTCGGCGCCCCCGAGGCGCCTTGAACACTCCCGCCGCTTCGAGAATCCCGCGGGCGGCTGCGGCCGCGCGTACGGGGGCGCCGTGCCAGGGCGAGGGGAACCGGGCGGGGAGGTCCGCCGGCGTGAGGCCGGGGAGGGCGGTGAGGTCGGGCATGGGGAATGGGCGGAGGTGATGACGGAGGCGGACGGGCGCCGCAAGCCGGAGCAGTCCGGGCAGCCGGCCCAGCCGGAAAAGGCCCTCATTCTAGAGAGTGCGGACCGGCGGCGCCCCTCCTTCTGATCTCCGTCATTGGTATGCGGCGCTCTTTACGAAACTACCACTTTCGATGATAAGGAGAACCATTATCATTCGCATCAACGAGGTTCGGCGGGACGGCGAGGAGCGCTGTTCGAGAGACCGAACTCGAAGAAATTCAAGGAGATAACTGAGATGGACGCTTTCCGCATTGAGAAGGATTCGATGGGTGAGGTCAAGGTCCCGAACGACAAGTACTGGGGCGCGCAGACCGAACGCAGCTACGAAAACTTCAAGATCGGCATTGAGAAGATGCCCGTTGAGATCGTGCGCGCCTTCGCGCTCCTCAAGGGCGCCTGCGCTCAGGCGAACCAGGCCTTCGGCAAGCTCGACGCCAAGCGCGCGGACGCGATCGAAGAGGCCTGCGACGAAGCGCTCGCCGGCAAGCTCGACGGCAACTTCCCGCTCGCCGTCTGGCAGACGGGCTCGGGCACGCAGTCGAACATGAACATGAACGAAGTGTTCGCCAACCGCGCCATCGAAATTCTCGGCGGCAACTTCCGCGACAAGGCCTCGCTCTCGAAGGACCTGCTCGTCCATCCGAACGACCACGTCAACATGTCGCAGTCCTCGAACGATACGTTCCCGTCCGCCCTCTCGATCATGTCCGTGATCGAAACGACGAACTACCTCCTGCCGCGCCTTGAAGGCCTCGAGAAGGCCCTCTACGCCAAGTCCGAGGAGTTCAAGGACCTGATCAAGTCCGGCCGCACGCACCTGCAGGACGCCACGCCCCTTACGCTCGGCCAGGAGTTCTCGGGCTACGCCTCCATGCTCACGCACAGCCGCGAAGCGATCAATGCGGCGCTCGAACCCTGCCGTGAGCTCGCGATCGGCGGCACCGCGGTCGGCACCGGCATCAATTCGCCGGAAGGCTTCGGCGCCAAGGTCGCCGAGATCCTGACGCAGAAGACGGGCGTGCGCTTCAAGGACGCGCCGAACAAGTTCCACGCCCTCACGAGCCACGACGCCGTCTGCCTCCTCGAGGGGGCGCTTGCCGGCCTCGCCGCCGACCTGATGAAGATCGCCAACGACATCCGTTGGCTCGCCTCGGGCCCGCGCTGCGGCCTCGGTGAGATCAACATTCCGGCCAACGAACCGGGCTCCTCGATCATGCCGGGCAAGGTGAATCCCACCCAGTGCGAAGCCGTGACGATGGTCGCCGTCCAGGTGATGGCCAACGCCACCGCGATCAACTTCGCCGCGAGCCAGGGCAACTTCGAGCTCAACGTCTTCAAGCCCGTGATCGCCTACAACCTGATCCAGTCGATCAAGAACCTCGCCGACGTGATGAAGTCCTTCGAGATCCACTGCGTCACCGGCATCACGGCGAACAAGGAGCGTCTGCATGAGCTCATGACGCGCTCGCTCATGCTCGTCACGGCGCTCTCGCCCCTCGTGGGCTACATGAACGCCGCGAAGATCGCCCACTACGCGCACGTCAACAACAAGACCCTCAAGGAAGCCGCCCTCGAGCTCAAGATGTGCACGGAGGCCGAGTTCGACCAGTACGTCGAGCCGACCAAGATGATTCATCCGAATCCCGTGAAGAAGTGCGGTTGCGGCTGCACGAAGTAACCGGAGTCGGAGCGACGCGGGAGAGTTCTCCCTCCTGCGCCCTCTGATGAGGGTCATTCCGCACGAAGGGCGCGTGGTCTCTCGGGACCCCGCGCCCTTCGTCCGTCCGGAGGGGACTGAGCCAATGCAAGGCCTGGCCGAACAATTTGATCCAAGTCGTGAAGTCTGCTCGAACGGCCCCGAAAGGGGCGATTTGAATCAGA
>NZ_DAVZJY010000239.1:0-3352 GCF_052272535.1 Sutterella sp.
CCAGCCGAGGACCTGGAACTCCTCGGTGACGCGCACGCCGCCGCAGGAGAGGTTGTTCCACGGGAACATGCGGATCATGCGCCACGGACCCTTTTCGAGCTTCCACTGCTGATCCGTGCGGCCGAACTGGTTGTCCACCTTCGTCTCGACGGCCTTGTTCCAGACGGCAAGCTGGTCCTTGAGGCCCTCGTAGTTGACGCCCGACTCCTTGCAGAGCTCCTCGATCGTGTCGGCCTTCCAGAGGTTCTCCTTCTTGTCGAACTCGGCGAGGATGCGCTCTTCGGTCCAGGAGGGCAGGCCCACCAGGGCGGAGAGCTTGATCTTCTTGAGCGTGCGCTGCCAGGTCGCCTCGTCCGCAAGGATGTAGTGGCAGCCGTCCGGGTTCGAAGCGAGCTTCGGCGTGACGTGGCAGATGCCTTCCTTCTCGGTGATGAAGCGACGGCCGTTCTTGTTGATTAGGATGCCGCCCTGACCGGAGATGAACCACCAGCGGCAGTAGGGGCCGTTGCGGCCGTGCGTGACGATGCCGCAGGGATAGGAGGCGATGTACTGCATGTGCGAGAGCGGGGTGCCCACGTCGCGCACGGCGATGCGCATCGCCTCACCGGTGTTCGAGGGACCGCCGATCACGACGCCCTTGCCGGCGACCGCCGGGACCCATGCGTCGAGCGATTCCGCAGAACCCGTGATGCCGCCCGTCGCCATGATGACGCCCATGCGGGCGCGGCAGGTAACCTTGTTGTCGCCCGTGCCGCACTCGACGCCCACCACGCGGTTGTCCTTCTCGTCGAAGAAGAACTTCGAGAGGCCGCAGCCGTGGTGGATCTTGAGGTTGCGCGCTGCGATCTCCTTCACGAGAACGTCGATGTAGTCGCGGCCCTTGAAGGAGTCCTGACGGTGGGCGCGCACGTTGGTGTGGCCCGCGTAGGGTTCGAGGTGGTGCGCGGCGAGGCCGTGGTCTTCGAGCCAGTCGAAGGCTTCGCCCGAATGCTTCGTGAAGCCGTAGACGGGCTCCTTAAGGGACTGGTGTTCGCCGTAGGCGATGATGTCGTCGGCGAAGGCCTTCCAGGAGTCCTTGATCTTCGGGTCGGACTTCTGCAGGCGCGAGCCGCAGGCGGTGAAGAGGCCGCCGCAGAGGTTCGTGGCGGTGTGGTAGGGCGACAGGCCCTTGTCGAAGATCTCGACCTTGGCGCCGCGGTCGAAGGCCTGGCAGGCGGCCATCAGGCCCGCGCCGCCGCAGCCGAGGACCACCACGTCCGTTTCAATGTCCCACTTCGCGGGGATCCCATTGTCGCGGCTCGCGGCGTGAGCGGCCGGGGCGACGGCGGCAGCGGCCGAAGCGGCGGCGGCGCCGAGGAAGGAGCGGCGGGAAAGAAGTTCCTTGGTCATTTTCTTACTCCCCCTTCATGCGGATCGTGAAGTTGTGGCAGTCGTTGCACTCGAAGCGCGGCTTGGCGTGCATGCTGTGGCAGTTCGTGCAGTCCTGCTCGCCGCGGTGGTTCATGTGCGGGTTCGGCGTGAGCTTGGCGGTGCGCTCGGCGAGCTTCGCGTAGGAGCCGTGGCACTGGAAGCAGGTTTCCTTCGCGGGTGCGGTCATGCCGTTCGTGTGGCAGGTCGTGCAGGGGAGTTTCGCGTGCGGGCCGTTGATCTGGGTGGGCATCGCGGCCGTGGCGGGCACGGCCGTCACGATCGCGAGCGCGCAGGCGACGGCGACGCCGAAGAGTCCGGTGGTCAGGGTCATGGTGAGTCTCTTTTGAAGGTTCTTTGCCGACGCCGTCCGAGGCGGGTGCCTTGGGCGTTGTTGCGGAGCGGCCTTCTTGGGTTCGGATGATCAGGCGTTCTTGTGACGCGCTTCATCCTTAAGAGAAGCTTAGAGATCAGCCTTTCGGCGCAATACCTCCCGTGGGAGGTATCCGGAACGTGTGGGAAAGACCCGGAGAAGGAAATAGCCGGCCGTCGTCCGGTCGGCGAACTAAGGGTTATCCCTTGGTGGTAGCGGACGCAGCGGCAGCTGCTGCGCCCGCGGCTTCTCGTCCGGCGACGTCGCCCATCACCAATGCGTCGGTGAGGCCGAGGCCTCCGACGCGCAACGCGCCGTGCACGCCTCCGGTGGTCTCGCCCGCGGCGTAGAGCCCTGGGATCACGCGGCCCGCGGCGTCCTTCACCTCGGCCTGAGGCGTAATCGCGATCCCGCCGGCGGTGTAATGGATCGACAAGGTCTCGAGTCCATAGTAGAAGGGTGGGGTCGCGACGGGAAGTCCTCGCATTGGAATCCCGAAGTCTTCGTCCCAGCCGTTCACGACCGACCGGTTGTAGCGCTCGAGCGTTTCGCGAAGCACCGTCTCGCTGCAGCCGATGCCGCGGGCGAGCGCGGCGAGGTCGGGCGCCTCCTTCACTGCCCCGTTCATGAGCTTCATGGGAAGCGTCGCCCCCTTGGGCGCGAGCGCGTCGGAAACTGCCCACATGCGCGCGCCGGGCTCCTTCAGCACGCGGCCGCACAGCTCCGCAAATCCTGCGCCCTCGGAAATGAAGCGGCGCCCTTGGGCGTTCACCCAGACTTCACCGCCCACGTAGTCCACGAGCCGGCCGCCCGCGAAGGGAAGCATGATCACGGCGTCCATGTCGCGGAGCGCCGCGCCGGCTTCAACCGCCATCAAAATTCCGTCCCCCGTGGAGCCGTCGAGGTATTCGCCCATGGGGTTGCCGGTGGTCTCCATGCCGCGCGGAACGTCCGGGCGAGAGCGGCGGATCATTGCGACGTTCCCGGTAAAGCCGCCGGTGGCGAGAACGACGGCACCCGCCTCGACGAGGAGTCTGCGCCCGTCGGAGCGCTCCGCCGTGAGGCCCGTGACGCGCCGCACGCCCTGACGGTCCTCAACCTGAAGCGCCGTCGCGGGCATGGAGAAGCGGACTTCGATTCCGGCGCGGCGCACCGCGCGCATCAGCGCCTGCACGTAGTCGTATCCCGACTGCGCTGTGCCGGTGTTCCAACTTCGCGCCGAAGGCGCCCCCACCGCACGGAAGGGAGCTTCGGACCAGGCGACGCCGAGGCGCGCGAGCCGCTCCTTCGCGGCCCACGACCCCTCGCAGACCACCCGCACGAGCGCCGGATCGGCGCGGCCGCCACCGGCGTCGAGCATTTCATTCATGAGCCCCGCCACCTCTTCGGGCGTGCGGGCGACGGAGACCGAGCCCGATGAGATCAGGGTGTGGCCGCCTGCGAGCGGAAGCTTTTCAATGACGAGCACGCGCTCCGCGCCCGCCTCCCGGGCAGCGAGCGCTGCGCAAAGACCCGCCGCGCCGGTGCCCGCGATCACGACGTCCACGCGGACGCGTACGTCGGCGAGCCGCA
>NZ_DAVZJY010000240.1:0-3320 GCF_052272535.1 Sutterella sp.
CCGCCGCGTGCGACAGAAAATCATCATGTCGTCGGCGTACCGCGTGAAGTGCAGTTCCCTTGCCTCCAACTCCTTGTCAAGCCGGTCGAGCAGGATGTTGGCGAGGATCGGAGAGAGCGGGCCGCCCTGGGGCGCCCCTTTGTCTCTCCTCTCGAGCCCCGCCTCCGTCTGCACGTCGGCACGAAGGAAGCGATGGATGAGCGAGATCACCCGCCCATCTTCGATGTCGTCGGAGAGGATCTGCACCATCTTCGAGTGGTTGATCGTGTCGAAGAACTTCTCGAGGTCCATGTCCACGACCCATCGATACCCCTGATCAGCATAGGCCACCACGTCCAGGATCGCGTCGTGCGCGCTCTGGTTGGGGCGGAAGCCGTGGCTGCGGGTCGAGAACCGTGGATCGTAGTAGAAGCTGAGTATCTGCGCGACGGCCTGTTGAACAAGCCTGTCCTGCACAGTAGGGATGCCCAGTTCTCTGAACTTGCCTGGTTCCTCCTTCGGTATGGTGACGCGGAGAACGGGCGACGGGCGATATTTGCCCGCCTTGATCGCCGCCGTCAGCTCGTGCGGGTGGCTGCGGATGTAGTCGCGGATCTCCCACGTCTCCATGCCGTCCACGCCGGGCGCCCCCTTGTTGGCCTCGACCCTCGCAAGGGCTCTGGTCAGGTTGTCGCGCTCGAGTATCGCTTCCAGTGTGATTCCGTTCATCTGGTCCTACTGCGGAGTCTCTCTCTCCTCGAATCCCGTCCGGCTCCTTCCTGTTGGACAGGCCATCGGCGTTCCGCGCCTACTCTCCTGCTGCAGGTTCTCGTTGATTTTTCTAAGGATCGGCCCTTCGGGTTCTCCGAGTTCAATTCTCCATTACTAAGTTTGGTCCTTCAGTCCGCTACTCGCGTGCGGGCCTACTACGACCTCTGCTGACTCCTCACGGCGAGCTTTACTCCGCGGCGAACCGCGTCCGTGAGGCCTCCCCGGGTAAGAGCAAATTCCTTCCCGCCATGCACCTGCCTCATTTACACCGAAGGTTCCGTGTAGCTTTGGGCTTCATCTTCTTCAGCAGACTTACCCACCTTCATATGCCTGATGAGGTTTCTGTTCGTCAGGTCAGCGGTTTGCCTCGG
Organism: Sutterella sp.; assembly: GCF_052272535.1. Taxonomy (NCBI): domain Bacteria; kingdom Pseudomonadati; phylum Pseudomonadota; class Betaproteobacteria; order Burkholderiales; family Sutterellaceae; genus Sutterella; species Sutterella sp. The sequence continues at coordinate 1,122 of NZ_DAVZJY010000240.1, forward strand.
GCTTCTTTCAGATTCCGCCTCGCGACAGACACCCTTGCCTCTGGCTACGAGCTTGGTGCTACCTCCTGCTCCCGGGACTTTCACCCGTTGAAATTCGCCCATGCCGGGCACACTGAAAAACCCCGTGAATCTCATTTCTTGAAATATCACGGGGTTTGATAGCTGATTTCAAACTCGCCTGACAGTAGTCAAGCCAGTTCGGGATCCATCATCCCGGTGTTTGTTTTTAAGTTTGGAGCTTTCGGTGCTGCCCGCCGGTCAGTTGCCGCGGCCGCCGAGGAGCGCCGCCACCGGGCGGCGCCTTTCATTGCGCTCGAGGTACATGGGTTCGGCGGGCTTCTTCGCCGCGTCGGCCGAGCGCTCGATGTAGGGCATGTCGAAGATCGGGTCGCGGTGGCGCTGCGAGGGCGGCACGTAGGCGCGGGCGCGCTCGCGCGCGGCGCGTTCGTCTTCGGGCGTGTCCACGCGCTCGGTCCAGACGCCCGGGCGCCCTTCGGAGCGGCGCTGCGGACCGGCGCCGCGGCGGCTGCGCGGCATCGGCGTCACGGCGATCGGTTTGAAGGCCTGGTTGGTGAGCTTCTCGATCGCCTGCACGAGACGCGAGTCCTCGGGCGTGGCGAGCATCGTCGCGACGCCCTTGGCGCCTGCGCGGCCCGTGCGGCCGATGCGGTGCACGTAGTCCTCGGCGCTGTAGGGCACGTCGTAGTTGATGACGAAGGGCAGCTCCTTGATGTCGAGGCCGCGCGCGGCGACGTCGGTCGCGACGAGCACGTGGATCGCGCCCGTGCGGAAGCCTTCGAGCGCCACCTGGCGCTCCTCCTGCGTCTTGTCGCCGTGAATGGCGTCGGCGTTGATGCCGACGCGCTCGAGCGTGCGCGCGAGGCGCCGGCAGGTGATTTTGGCGTTCACGAAGACGAGGACCTGCGTGAGGGGGCCGCCCTCGGGACCGCGGGTCTTGAGCATGTCGATCAGGACGTCGGTCTTGTCGCGGTCGGAGACCGTGAAGAGCTCCTGCGTCACCGTCTCGGCGGTGGAGTTCTCGCGGGCCACCTCGATCACCGTCGGGCTGCTCTTGAGGAAGTTCTTCGCGAGCTTCTTGATTTCAGGCGAGAAGGTCGCCGAGAAGAGGAGGCTCTGGCGGTTCGCGGGCAGGAGCTGCAGGATGCGCGAGATGTCGGGCAGAAACCCCATGTCGAGCATGCGGTCGGCTTCGTCGAGCACGACGATCTCGACCTGCGAGAGGTTCACGGCCTTCTGCGAAACATGATCGAGCAGGCGGCCGGGCGTCGCCGTCAGGATCTCGACGCCGCGGCGCAGCATGTCGGCCTGCGGGCGGATGTCCACGCCGCCGTAGACCACGCCCGCACGCAGCGGCGTGTCCTTCGCGTAGGCGACGAGGTTTTCCGAAACCTGGTCGGCAAGTTCGCGGGTGGGCGTCAGGACGAGCGCGCGCACTGGATGGCGCGCGGGCGACATCGAGGTGTTCGCCTTCGGCAGGATGCGCTCGATGAGGGGCAGCCCGAAGCCCGCGGTCTTCCCGGTGCCGGTCTGCGCCGCCCCCATGACGTCGCCGCCGCGGAGCACCACGGGGATCGCCTGGACCTGAATGGGCGTGGGCGAGGTGTAGCCCATGCGGGCGACGGCGGAAAGAATGCGGGGATCGAGACCGAACTGTTCGAAGGAGGACATCCGAAGATTCTGGAAAGTGAATGCCGGCCCCGGGACGGAAGCGGCGAAGCGCTCGGGTCCGGTAGCGCCGGGACGACCGGAAGCGAAGGCCCGGGCGCGCACAGAGGCGCCTCGAAGGCCCGGATCGTTCCGGACGAAGGCAATGGGTTCTGGAGAGGGGACCGGACGGGAGGGTCCGGGCGGTGCGCTCCGGCGTCGGGACGAGCGGCGGAGCGCGCTCATTCTACCCGATTCGAATCGGCGGCAATTCCGCCGGAGTGCCGCGCGGCGGGCGGCGCGGACCGAGAGAAAACCCCGGACCAGAGAATGGAAATGGTGGGCCCGCTGGGACTTGAACCCAGGATAGCCGGATTATGAGTCCGGTGCCTTAACCAACTTGGCTACAGGCCCGCCCAAAGTGAGGGAAACAGATTGTACCTGAGAAAACCCGGACCCACGGCCGCGGGCGCCCGGAAGGCAGGGCTGACGCACGGCGAAGTGGTCACTTCGTCGAACGATAGATCTCCACCA